>JAJPZL010000388.1 GCA_021204375.1 Bacteroides sp. | reverse complement strand
GCCGGAAAGTAGAACTGAGGTCCCGCCACAGGAACAAAAATATAGATAAAATAGTAGATAAAGAAGGAAGCCACTACTACAAACGAGACCTTTTCAAAAAGCTCAAAGCGGAAAAGAAAATAGTAAACCATGACCGCCAGGATCATCGGATAATAAGAAAAGTATCCCATATTCATCGGTTCACTGACCCATATCTCCGGAAAACTCTGGCACAACCAGAGCGCAGGCTGAGAACCAAATATCCACTGTTCTGCCGAAGCAAATATATGATCCAGGTTAGGAAAAAGCCGGTTAAATTCAAAGGTATCGGGATACCAGTACGAGAGGAGGCTCATTTATACGGTAATCCGCACAAAAGCAGAAATTTACAGGGAGCTAACCTGTACAGATACACCAAGACAAAGGTCATCGCTGCTATAAGAGCCCGATCCCCGATCATCCGGAGCGGATGGTCCAGGCTCTGCCACAAAAACAGGACCAGGATTGTAGTAAGTAAATTATAAATAAGTGTAATCTTCTCAACAGCAAAGAACCCCTTACGGAATTCTACTCTTTTAAATAAATCTAAAGCCATCCTTCTTGTTTGTACCAGGCAATGGTCTCCTTTACTCCTCTCTCCAGATTATATTGTGGGCGGTAACCCAGTTCGTTAACCGCAGCGGAAATGTCACATCGCCAGTTTCTTTGTTTCATTATTTTATATTTGTCGCTGTTCAGGGTACTGCTTTTCCCGGAAAGCGAAGCCAGGTATCCGGCGCACAAAGATACGATTTTTAGTATAACCAGCGGTGCCTTTATGTGAAGAACGTATTTTATACCTAACTCTTTCCGGATCAGCCGGGAAAAATCACGGCTATCGTATACCTCCCCGTCACTGATATTATAAGCCTTCCGGGATACACCCTTCCGGATACCCGCAAATACAGCATCAGCCAGGTCTTTCACATAAACAAATGTAATATCCTGCTTTTTATACCCCACGGAAAAATCTATCCGTTTCTTAATGGAATTAACCATCAGAAAGTAATCTTTTTCACGGGGACCATATACACCGGTAGGACGGTAAAAGACATAGGGAAAGCCCTCTAAGCTTTCCAGATACTTTTCCGACCGGAGCTTACTAAGTCCGTAAAATGTATCCGGTTTGGGTATATCTTCCAGAGAGATAGGTTTATAACTCTTTTCGTGAACAGGACCATATACACTCAATGTACTGATAAATGCAAACTGGCGGGGAACCATATCTAAGCTTCTCAGCAGGTCTGCAAAACCGGCAGTTTGTTGGAAATTAACCCGTTCAAACTCTTTTTTATCCGGACATTTAGTCACTCCGGCACAATGAATAATATAATCCCATTTGCCGTTCCGGAGAGAAAATTCCCGCAACTGCTCTTTTAATTTT
Source organism: Bacteroides sp. (assembly GCA_021204375.1). GTDB lineage: Bacteria > Bacteroidota > Bacteroidia > Bacteroidales > Bacteroidaceae > Bacteroides. The sequence goes on along the minus strand of JAJPZL010000388.1, from coordinate 22,714 downwards.
CCGGAGTTATCCAGATCCAGTTCAATAAAGTGTATTCGTTTATCTGTAAGATATTTACGGCTACTGGTAGCACGAATACCTGCCCAGACTTCCATAGTATCTTCCTGTAAAGCTCTTTCTACCAGGAAACTTCCAATAAAGCCACTGGCCCCGGTGATCAGTATTTTTGTCGTCATACATTTCTGTTTAAATCTCTTTTTCAGGTTCCGGATGGATAGCAATATGAGTACCGGGACCAAACTGTTCTCTTAATTTTTCTTCAATATCGGTGGATATCTGATGTGCTTTGGTCAACGACACGTTCCCATCCATCCGTATATGGAGTTCAATTGCATAATTATTCCCTATCCGGCGGGTACGCAGATCGTGCGGGTGGCTCATCCCGGGGAAAGAGAGCACGATCTCCTCTATTTCCCGTTCTGTCTCTTCAGGAAGAGATTTTTCCAGCAATTCGTCCACACAAGGAACCAAAAGTTGTATCGCTATTTTCATGATCAGAAAGCTAACCAATATAGCGGCTACCGGATCCAGTATCCTCCAGTTTTCTCCCAATAAAATAGCTCCTCCGATGCCCAATAAGGTAGCGGTCGAAGAGAAAGCATCCGAGCAGTGATGCCAACCGTTAGCGATCAGCGCCGATGAATGAAGTACTTTTCCTTTTACAACGGTATAGTGATAAAGGATTTACTTGGAAACGATCGAGATCAGAGCCGCTATAAGAGCAATATATCCGGGAGCCTGTAAGATCTCTCCATGCAAAACGCCCCATACCGTAGAAGCACCACTCCACAAAACTCCCAACCCGACAAACAACAGAATGATCCCAATCATTGCGGTAGCCAGTGTTTCAAACTTTCCGTGCCCGTAATCATGGCTATAATCTACAGGTTTAGACGAGAACCGGATAAATACCAGTACGATCAGGTCGGTGATAAAATCAGAGAGAGAGTGTACCGTATCCGCTATCATAGCCGCACTACGGCCGTATATCCCTGCCACAAACTTAACAATGATCAGCAGAAAATTAACCAGGCTCCCTACCGCCGTAACCTTGTAGATTCTCCGTGCCCGTTCTTTCTCTGCTGAAGAAGAGGTTTTCTCATCCATTACAATCTTATTAAAGAGGAACAAATATAGAACATTTCGGCTAAAACATAAACACCCAATCTAAATATTTGTTTACTTTGCATAGTGTATATACATGCTAAAATTATCCCGATATGTCTAAAAAAAGAGAAAAAAAAGCCGGTAAACGAATGACGAAAAAAGAACTGGCTCAGAAACTGATAGACTTTTTCCATTCACGACCCAATGAGTCCATGGGACTTAAACATATATTTTCCGAACTCCAACTAACCACACACCCCTTAAAAATGCTTTGTGTGGACCTGCTCAGAGAGTTTAAAGAAGATGATTTTATTACAGAAGTAGAGACCAATACCTTCCGGCTGGTACAGCACGGTACCTTTATGACCGGTATTTTCCATCGGAAAAGCAACGGAAAGAACTCTTTTACCCCCGATGAAGGAGGAGATCCTATCTTTGTAGCAGAGCGTAATTCGGCTCAGGCGATGAACAACGACCGGGCGAAAACTGCTTTTTACGCCAAACAACGCAACTGGGAGGCAGAAGGCGAAGTAGTAGAGATCCCGGAACGGGCCAATGAAACCTTTGTGGGCACTCTGGAAGTGACTAAAGCCTATGCCTTTTTAGTGACGGAAAACCGCACTTTAGCCAACGATATATTTATTCCCAAAGATAAACTCAAAGGAGGTAAATCCGGCGATAAAGCCATTGTAGAAGTAGTAGAATGGCCGGCACGTGCTAAAAATCCTATTGGCAGGGTGATCGATATCCTTGGAAAAGCCGGGAACAATACTACGGAGATGCATGCTATCCTGGCAGAATTCGGTCTGCCATACATTTATCCAGCCGGTGTGGAAAAAGCAGCCGAACAGATCTCCGAAGTTATTTCGGAAGAGGATATGGTCGGCCGAGAAGATTTCCGGAAGGTGACCACCTTTACTATCGACCCGAAAGACGCCAAAGATTTTGATGATGCCCTCTCCATCCGGAACCTGAAAGATGATCTCTGGGAGGTAGGTGTACACATTGCCGACGTAACCCACTATGTAAAAGAAGGATCGGTTATCGATAAAGAGGCCGAAAAAAGAGCTACTTCGGTTTACCTGGTAGACCGCACCATACCAATGTTGCCGGAACGACTCAGTAACTTTATCTGTTCCCTGCGTCCCAATGAAGAAAAACTCACCTATTCCGTCATCTTTGACATTACTAAAAAAGGGGTGGTAAAAGATTTTCGTATTACCCGGACCATCATCCGGTCGGATCGCCGTTTTACCTACGAAGAAGCACAGAATATAATTGAAACGAAAATGGGAGATCATACCAAAGAGATCCTCACCCTCAATACCATTGCCCAGGCCCTCCGGCAAAAACGCTTTGCAAGCGGAGCCATCAACTTCGACCGGTATGAAGTACGTTTCGACATAGATAAAAAGGGAAAGCCTGTCGGTGTTTACTTCAAAGAATCCAAAGAGGCCAATAAACTGATCGAAGAATTTATGCTGCTGGCCAATAAAAGTGTGGCGGAAAAGATCGGTAAAGTACCTAAGAATAAGAAACCCAAAGTGTTCCCCTACCGTATCCACGACCTGCCCGATCCGGAAAAACTGGATAACCTGGCACAATTCATTGCCCGGTTCGGTTATAAGATACGTACCAGCGGAACCAAAACAGATGTATCCAAATCCATCAATCACCTGTTAGACGATATTCAGGGCAAGCGGGAAGAGAACCTGATTGAGACCGTCTCTATCCGTGCCATGCAGAAAGCAACCTATTCCGTACACAATATCGGGCACTATGGGCTGGCTTTCGATTACTATACCCACTTTACCTCTCCCATCCGTCGGTTCCCGGACATGATGGTACACCGGCTCCTGACCAGCTACCTTGCAGGAGGCAGAAGCGTCTCAGCCACTAAATACGAAGAGATGTGCGATCACAGTTCCTCCATGGAACAGATCGCCGCTAATGCCGAACACGCCTCTATCAAATACAAACAGGTTGAGTTCATGTCGGACCGCATCGGGAAAGTATACGACGGGGTGATATCCGGCGTAACCGAATGGGGGCTCTATGTAGAGATCAATGAGAACAAGTGCGAAGGAATGATCCCCATCCGCGACCTGGATGACGACTATTACGAGTTCGACGAAAAAAACTACCGGCTGCTGGGCCGACGAAAAAAACGCTCTTACAGCCTGGGAGATCCGATTACCATTCGCATAGCACGCACTAATTTAGAAAAGAAACAGCTGGACTTTGCGCTGGCCTGAACCCATAAAATTCCCATCCATGAAGACTATTTTTATTGAAGAAAAGGAACAAATAGAGGAGATCATCTCCCGTTGCGATATCTGTTTTGTAGGTATCACCGACCTGCAACAGAATCCCTATGTGATCCCCATGAATTTTGGTTACCGGGATGGAGTGATCTATCTCCACTCCGGCCCTACCGGGAGCAGTATCGATATGCTGGCAGTTAATAACAATGTATGCATTACTTTCAGTACCGATCATAAACTGGCCTTTCAGCATCCGAAGGTAGCCTGTAGTTACCGGATGAAGGCCAAAAGCGTGATGTGCCGGGGAAAAGTAGAATTTATAGAAGAGATGGAGCAAAAGCGGAAAGCGCTCAATATCATTACGAAGCACTATACCCAAAAAGAATTCATCTATTCCGACCCGGCAGTACGGAATGTAAAGATATAGAAGATAGCCGTAGAAAATATGACCGCAAAAGAGTACGGCGCCCCGCATACACGCTAAACAAACACCCGGGAGACAGTCATTCTTCTTTCTTTCACCCTACGGAGTGAATATTTTGAACACACGGAAGCAAATTAGATATGAAAAACACTTTTATACGGCAAACCCTCTTTGCCATTCTATGGTTACTGGCCCTGGAGACAAACAGCCGCGATATTCAACTATCGTGGTTGCAATTCCGGCAACTCTCTACCCTGAACGGCCTGCCTACCAATGAGGTAAGACGTATATACCAGGATAAGGAGGGACATATATGGATCGCTACCACCAGTGGTCTCTGTCAGTACGACGGCTACCAGCTTAAAACCTATAAGACAAACCTTTATACTCCCCAACGCCTTTCCAATAATAATATCCGTTGCCTTTCGGAAGATACGGATCACAATGTATGGATCGGAACGAATAACGGGGTCAATATTATGAATAAGCTGACAGGAGAATTTCGGGAGTTATCCGACCACCGGTTCCACAACAATGTGATCAATGCGATCTATACTACTTCTACAGGGATCACTTATATAGGAAGCGACAAAGGCCTTTTTCCGTTACCAGGCAGAGACCGACTCCTGCTTTATATACGACCGGGAAAACACGAAGGTGGATCTCGGCCCTTACAGTATACAGCACCTCTATGAAGACAGCTGCAAACAACTCTGGATATCCACCAGCCAGGGATTGTTCCGGTATGATCCCAATTCCGACAACTTTTTCAGCTATACCGGCGTAATGCCCTACTACTCTTCCCACTTTATCTTTGAAGATTCCGGGAACCGCATCTGGATGGGCACCCTGGGAGCAGGAATATACCAGTTAGAGAACCCCTATGAGATAGCAGAAAGCATCTGACACCCTTTTATCCACAACAGTAACGATGAGAACAGTCTGATCGATAACATTGTGTATGCGATGGAAGAGGATCTTCATACCCATACTTTATGGATCGGTACCCGCAGCGGGCTCTCCGTACTGGATATGAGTACTGGCATTCCCGAATTCACCAACTACATGCCCCGTAAAGATGCCCGTTATTTCTCATTCAACGAAGTGAACGCGATCTTAAGGGACGATCAGGGAACCCTCTGGCTCGGTATGCTGGGAGGAGGAGTAAACTTTATCAATACCCGGAAGTCCACCTTTAGCCACTATCCGCTCGAAGAGGTCAAAGCATAACTCACTTCCAGTTCCGTAAGGAGTATCCTCATAGATGACCAGGAAAAGATCTGGCTGGGTATAGGAAGTTACGGATTCATCATCAAAGACCCGGTTACGGAAAAAGTTACCCATTACAAAAGCCTGCCCGGATTCAACTCTATGACAGAACTACCTACCATTAATTCCATGATGCAATCTTCCGCAGACGGCAAAATATGGCTCTCTACTTTTAACATAGGTATTCTGGTCTATGATCCGGCAGAAAAAAACTGGAAAATATCTACTCCTCTACCCATACCTGGCTACCCAGTAACTGTGTATATGAAGTACTAGCAGACCGGAACGGGAATTACTGGATAGCCACCAAAAGCGGGATTGCTCTGCTGACCGCAGAAGGTACCGGTTATAACATCACTCAAAACAGCTATCCCGGATATTTTTACTGCCTCGAAGAGGATAACGAAGGAAATATATGGATCGGCAGCGGAAGCTACGGATTATTATGCATCACCCCCTCCGACAGGGACCCCGGTAAACCTTCCATCAAAAATTACTCGACCGGTAATAATCTCTCCAACAAAACCGGTGTACAAACTATTTTCAAGGATAGCAAAAACCGCATCTGGGCAGAAACCGACGGGAACGGATTACACCTGTACGATGCCGGAAAAGATATTTTCATCTGCCTGAATGAATAGTTAAACCTGCCCGGGGACGGCGTGTTCAGTATAGAAGAAGATGGCAGGAACGACCTTTGGCTGAGTACCAATGCGGGGCTGGTCAGACTGACCGTTCCACAAGAGCCGGAAGAGAGCACTTTCCAGGTATACACCATGCGCCACGGCCTGCAGGACAATACCTTCCTGAGAGGAGTATCTGCCTATTCTGAAAAATATGGAATGATATTCGGTGGCCACAACGGATATAACAGCTTCTTTCCCGACCAGATAGAACCCTACGACACACAAAACCGGGTGATACTGACCGATATTAAAATATACAATCAACCGTGGGAGAATTATGAAGAAAAAATAAAGCATCGGATATCCCCCGCCACACCGGAGTTTACAGAAAAAAATAACCCTGAATTACCGGCAGAACAACTTTAGTATAGAATTCTCCGGATTGAATTACACAGATCCTCTCCAGACCCACTACTTTTACCGGCTGAAAGGATTCGACCATAAATGGCAAAACAGCGACGCCTCCCGCAGATTTGCCCACTACAACAACCTGGCTCCCGGAAATTATACGTTCGAAGTATACGCCTCCAACGGTGGAATAGCGACCGACAATCCTGTACGAACCCTGCAGATACTTATTTTACCTCCACCCTGGAAAAGCTGGTGGGCCTGGATGCTCTATATCTTTGCGCTGGGAGGGATCGTCTGGATCACCATCCTGGTGATCGGTAACCGGATGCGCCTCCGGGATGCATTACGTATCAAAGAGCTGGAAAAGGCTAAGGCCGACGAACTGAACTATTCAAAACTCCAGTTCTTTACCAACATCACCCACGAACTGCTGACACCCCTGACCATTATTTCAGCTACCGTGGATGAACTGAAAATGAAGTCGCCCGGACATGGAGAACTCTACCAGACCATGACCCAAAATATCAACCGGCTGATCCGGCTGTTACAACAAATACTCGAATTCCGGAAAGCAGAGACCGGTAACCTGCAACTAAAAGTAGCCAAGGGAGACCTCGCAGCCTTTACCCGTAATAGCCTGGAAAGCTTCCGACCGCTTATCAAAAAGAAACAGTTACACTTCTCCCTGATCGCCGACCCGGAGATCCTGCCTGCCTATTTCGATTTTGATAAAATGGATAAGATCCTTTATAATCTCCTGTCCAACGCCGCCAAATACAACGAAGAGGGAGGCACTATATGGATTGAACTTATGCGCAACGAAGAGAAAAAATGGTGATACTCAGCGTAAAAGATAATGGAAAAAAGGAATCGATAAAGAAGCACTCAGTACCCTCTTTACCCGCTTTTACGAAGGAGATCACCGGCGGTTCAAAACCATCGGTACCGGTATCGGATTATCCCTGACTAAGGATCTGGTACAACTACACAACGGTACTATCACTGTAGAAAGTGAACCGGAAAAAGGAACCACCTTCCGGGTAGAGATCCCTTACAGCCGCCATGCATACAGCGAAGAGCAGATCGATGATACCCTGGTATTCGGTACGCTTCCCGTAGAAACAGAACCGGAAATAGCAGAAAATCTGCGGGAAGGATCCGGGGAAAATGAAAAAAGCTCTCTCCTTATTCTCGAAGACAACAAAGAGTTAATTGAGCTTATAGTGAAACTACTAAACCGGGAGTACCGTGTTTCTACAGCAGAGAACGGAAAAGAGGGACTACGCATGATCCGGGAACAAGAGATCGACCTCGTAGTATCGGACGTAATGATGCCCGTTATGGATGGGACCCAATTCTGCCGGGAATTAAAAGCCAACTTTGACACCTGCCACATCCCGGTTATTCTGCTTACTGTCAAAAACCGGGAAGGGGATCGTATTGAAGCCTACGAGTCAGGCGCAGACGGCTATATCACCAAGCCTTTCAGCCTGAGCATACTCCATGCCAAGATCAGGAACCTATTAAAGACCAGGGAACGGGTAGTACGTGATTTCCGGAAACAACTTGTTTTTGAAGCTCGGGAACTCCAATATACCACCATGGACGAAGAGTTCCTGCAACGGGCCATCGACTGTGTGCATCGGCACCTCGATAATCCCGATTTTGACCAGCAACAGTTTATCAGTGAAATGGGTTCCAGCAAATCCACCCTCTACAAAAAGCTTAAGTCACTCACCGGACTCAACACCTCCGCCTTTATCCGGAATATCCGTTTAAAAGCCGCCTGCCGCATTGCGGAAGAGAAGAAAAACGTCCGCATCTCCGAACTGGCCTATGCCGTAGGGTTCAACGATCCGAAATATTTCAGCAGCTGTTTTAAAAAGGAATTCGGTATGTTGCCCAAAGAGTATCTAGAACAATTCACAACCCCCTCAGAAACCGGAAAAGAGAAAGAAATACATCCGGCCGACCTGTAAAACCTGTTTAGAGCAGACGGAACTCATATCCCTGCTCCAGCAGGTATTCAATAGAGCGGGGAAGGGCATATTTCAGGTTATTCTCTACCTTCAGGGAGTCGTGGAAAGTAATAATGGAACCGTTACGGACATACTTTTTTAGCTTGGAAAATACCTGCGGTCCATTCAGGTGTTTACTGTAATCACGGGTCACCAGGTCCCACATCACCACTTTATACTTATCCCGCAGGGCATAATACTGCTTTATCCCCATATGACCGTGCGGAGGACGGAACAGATCCGAGCGGATCAATTCATTTGCCTTATCTGCATTGGCCAGGTACTCCGCTGCTTTGTATTCAAATCCACGGATATGATTGTAGGTATGGTTACCTACCCGGTGCCCCCGCTCAAGGATCATACGGAACTCTTTCGGATGTTTCCTTACATTATTACCCACCAGGAAAAAAGTAGCTTTCACTCCATACTCATCCAGCAGGTCAAGCACCCACGGAGTAATACCCGGTACAGGGCCGTCATCAAACGTCAGATAAACCGCCTTCGCATTCGGGTCCATTCTCCAGATGGCACTGGGATATAAAATTCTTAATAACAGAGATGGTTGTTCGATCAGCATAATTCTTCGGAAATTGGTTATACATAAAAAGATCCGGATACTTCTGTCCACAGAAGCTATCAGGATCTTTCCCGTTCTTTATCTCAACCCGGTACGTTGGGTAAACATCTGGTAAAGTATATCCATCTGACTACCATACTCTTCTGCGAGCGGCCGTTTATATTCCTCCAACTTACCAATATATGTATGGAGTGCCTGCAGGTAATAGATGAATTCATTGGTAGAGATACTCAGGAACCGGTCACTCAGACTCAGGTACCAGGTCATATACTCTACTGCATTATCCGCCAGGGCGATCATGATCTCATCTCCTTTTTCAAATTTATCTAACTGATAGTAAGTTTCGGCCATGGTAAAGGAACCATTCTGTACATGGTAGGGAACATTGTAGGCCGGGATCACCTCTTCGGCATATTCCAGGGCATTCAGTGCCTTCTCCATCTTTCCCTCTTTCACCAGCTGGCTGGCTACCTGGCTGAACATACGCCGGTGGGTATAGCACATACGCATTGTATTCTCGTCAATGTAGACGACCTTTTCGGCCATATTACCATACTTGTAACGGGTCATCAGGTTTTCGTACATCGCTTCGCTATTGATACGTCCGTCCAGTTGGGCCATATTGAACGGTGTAATGCGGTAAGCTAATCCCTCCTGAGAGAAGTGCTCCGTCAGGTTCAGGTGGTTCTCACTCCCTACCGTAGTAGCCATATAGATAGGACGCTCCCAGTTGGCATGGGCAAGCATCTCCAACATCATCAACTCATTCTTATAAAGCCCCCGCTTCCCTTTCAGAGAGATATGCATATAGTCGGGAATAGAATCCTCCAGTGCTTCCGGTATCATCATACCACTGCGGCGTACGGCATCCTTATCTATTTTCAATACAATACTATCAGTCGGTATTACTCTCAAACCCTCATTGGAAGAGCGCACCCAGTTGTTCAGGATGTTATGAAGTTCATACGGATTCTCCCCGAAATCTACCATAGCCTGCTCCGGATTCTGTTTATAAAGCGTCTCCAGCTGTCCCATAATATCGGAACGGACCGGAATATAATCATTGGTACCCTGTACATATTCCAGACGGCTCCAGGTGATCGGAAGTCCCGGCGAATCATACGCATCCCGCTTCATCTGATCAATATACCAGTCTGTACTCAGGTAACTCAGGTTACATACCCGGGCATCCGTACGGAAACCCTCCGTCTCTTGGTTATACCACAGCGGGAATGTATCATTATCCCCGTTGGTATAGATAATCGGATAGGTACCTTCCGGAAGAGTCATCAGGTAGTTCTGCCCGAAGTCACGGCACATATAACGATTGCTGCGATCATGGTCGTCCCAGTTCTGCCCCCCCATCTGTATCGGGATCAGCACACAGAGTACAGTAGCCAGTATAGCCGCCTGTGTCTCCTTCATCCGGAGTCTGGAAGTTAACAACTGCACCACTCCTGCAACTCCCATACCGATCCAGATAGCATAGGCATAGAACGAGCCAGCATAAGCATAATCCCGTTCACGCGGTTGTCCCGGGGTCTGGTTCAGATAGAGGACAATAGCCAGTCCGGTCATAAAGAAGAGGAAAAAGACGATCCAGAATCCCCGTATTCCCTGGCTATTCTTATTATAAGCCTGCCACAACAAACCTACAATACCAAGCAGGAAGGGAAGCCCGTAATAGACATTCCGTCCTTTATTCTCTTTCAGTTCGGTAGGCAACAAGGTCTGATCACCCACCAATAATTTATCAATAAAGTTAATACCTATGATCCAGCGACCGTGTTCTATACTTCCATGGCTCTGAATATCGTTCTGACGTCCCACAAAGTTCCAGAAGAAGTACCGCCAGTACATAAAGTTAACCTGATAAGAGAAGAAGAATTTTATATTATCCCATTGGGTCGGGATCTTCACCTGGATCATCTCTCCACACTGATCGTACATCTGCATGCGTCCCTTTACATCCATCCACCCTTCGTACTGATCGGCATGAGCTTCACTATACATACGGGGGAAAAGCATATTCTGGGCAAACTCATAATCCATGCGATTACGGGTCACTATATAACTATCTTTCTCATCCGGATACTCTTTTTCTTTCTGTGCATAGACAGGAGCTCCTTCGTTAACTACCGGAACACAGTAATTATTCTCTACTTTCAGTTTTACTTTTGAGGCATAGGTCTTTCCGTAAAAGAGCGGACGGGTACCGTACTGCTCACGTCCCAGATACTCTGCCAGCGTAAAGATATCCTCCGGAGAGTTCTGGTCCATCGGAGTATTGGCCATCGAGCGGATCACGATCACCGCATAGGAAGAGTACCCGATCATCATCATCATGATACAAAGCATCGCCGTATTCATCACCCGGGCCGATATCTGGTATTTTACATCCAGCTTTTTGGCAAACAGATAGGCAGCCAGGGCGGCCAGTACGATAATACCGATCACTACACTGCTGGTTCCATGACCATAAAATGGAACACCCAGCAAGGCTACCGTTACCAGGAAAGAGATATTCATCCGGATCCTGTTCCTGACCACATAACTCTCATAAATACCCCAGATAATAGAAATAGTCAGAAGCACAATAAAGATAATCAGACCGGTATTGAAAGGCATTCCCAGCCCGTTGACAAAGAGAAGCTCGAACCACCCCCCTACTTTCACCACACCCGGTACCACACCGTACAGTACGGCAGCCACCAGAATGCCTGAGGCAAGCAGAGCCAGCAACGAACCTTTGAGGTCTACATCCGGCTTCTTTTTATAATAATAGACCAATACAATCGCCGGGATACAGAGCAGGTTCAGCAGGTGAACCCCGATACTAAGTCCCGTCAGGTAAGCGATCAAAACCAACCAGCGGTCACTGTGCGGTTCATTGGCCACATTCTCCCATTTCAGGATCATCCAGAACACAAGTGCCGTAAACAGGGACGAATAAGCATACACCTCACCCTCTACCGCACTGAACCAGAAGGTATCACTGAAAGTATAAGCCAGAGCGCCCACCAGACCGGATCCCATAATGGTGATCAACTGACCGGTCGTTATATTTCCCTCATCCGTCACCACCAGCTTCTTCACCAGATGGGTAATGCTCCAGAAAAGGAACAGAATACAGAATGCACTCATCAGGGCACTCATGTAATTCACCATCTTGGCTACCTGTGTAGGATCAGAAGTAAATTGTGAAAAGACATTCGCTGTGAGCATAAAGAAGGGCGCTCCGGGGGGGTGACCCACTTCCAGTTTGTATCCGGTAGTAATAAACTCGGGACAATCCCAGAAACTAGCAGTAGGTTCAATTGTCATGCAATAGACAATGGCCGCAATCACAAAGGTAAACCAACCGGCAAGGTTGTTTACAGTCTTGTACTGTCTCATTTAATATGGTTGTAGAGTTGATAACATGTTATAGCCGATAAAGATAGTAAAGATTAAGGAATTGTGTAACTATTCAACACTTTATAACGTTCTGTAAAATGTTTTCAGGAACCGGATCTATGATAGGATAACTGTAACCCTATATAGAGGGTTGCCGGCGCCCCATCTCCTTTGTCATCCTGAATGTAGTGAAGGATCTCATACTTTATCCCCGTCAAGACAGCCGGGATCCTTCGACTCCGGATAACACAGGTTATGATCCAATCCATGTTTATGGGTATGATCCCTCAGTACCCGGTGGGGAACCTTACCATGCGCCACCAGTTCGATCGGACAATGAAAGTTTTTCTCCAGCCACTCACCCGTATCTTCCGAGTCTCCGTGGTAATCCAGCGTACCATTGACACAGGCAATGCTCTTTACATTCTGTAACACGGCTCCTATATCATGCGACACTAAGATAATAGCCCGCTGTTTGTTCACCTCTTCCAGCATCTCATAGAGTCGTGCCTCAAAACCTTTATCAATATAGGTATTGGGTTCGTCCAGTATCACCACATCCGGATCGGAGACCAATGCACGCCCCAGCAAGGCACGCTGCAACTGTCCGTCGCTCAGTTTACCAATAGCCTTTTTCTCTATTCCTTCCAGTCCCATTTCGGAGACAACTCTCCCTACCGACTCTTTCTCTTCAGCCGTAAAACCACTCAACAGGGAACGCTTGCTACTAAGTCCTGAAAAGATCACCTCCTCTACCGATATGGGAAACTTCCGGTCAATAGCATTATACTGAGGGAGATAACCCATAGCCAGTGTATCCACTTCCTTCCCCTCCCGGTAAAAGTTTATCTCTCCGGAGATCGGGGTCAATAATCCTAGAATAAGTTTGATCAACGTTGTTTTCCCTCCTCCGTTTGGCCCGATAATTCCCAGGAAATCCCGGGAACGGACCGAAAGGTTCACCCCCTGCAATACTACCTTCTTATCATAGCCGGCAGTTATATCTTTCAGTTCAATGATCGGTTCACTCATGGCTCTCTTTCAATATACGAGCAGTCCGTACCATCTCCTGCTGCCAGTCGTAGTTTAAAGGATTGATCGTATAGGTTTTCGTCCCGGTCGCTTCGGCAATGATCTCCGCATTCCGTATATCAAACTCCTCCTGAATAAAGATGACTTTTACATCTTTTTCCCGACAGGTATGGATCATGGATCTCAGGTAAGAGGGGCTGGGCTGTTTCCCATCCTCTTCAATACAGATCTGCTCCAGACCATAGTCACGGGCAAAGTAAGAGAGTGCAGGATGATAAATAATAAACGCACCTCCTTCCAGACCCGCCAGTAACGATCCTATCTCCGTTTCCGTCCGGTCTATTTCTGCCAATAACGAATCGTAACACTGTTGATAGAATTCCTGGTTCGGTTCGTCAAGCGAAACCAGGCATTGATATATATTCTCCGCAATGATACGGGCATTCACCGTAGAATTCCAGGTATGCGGATCAATCCCGCCCGCATGGTAATGGTCTCCATGAAAGTGTCCCTCTCCTTCGATCAGCTCTATACCCTTTGAAGTATCATAGACAGGAAGTTCCGGATTATTGGCTAGGATCCGGTCCATCCAGCTCACTTCAAACCCTATATAACCAATACGGATATAAGCCACACTGTTACTCAGGGAGACCAGCTGACGCGGTATAGGATCATACGTTTCGGGACTACTTCCCTTAGGCACCATACTAACCACCTCAAAACGGTCTCCCGCTATCGCTTCGGTAAAATAACGCAACGGCTCCATGGTCACCGTAATAGTCCGCTCCTGTTGTGAAGCACGGTTCTCGGTACAAGCTGTTATACAGCCCGTCAATACTAGTAGGAGAATGATCGGTTGTTTCATATCCTTCTGAATTATAATATCTTCAGTGCCCGGAGTATCTCTCGCTTCCCTCCGGGAGGACCCGGTAATCTTTCTACGGTAAATCCGGCACTCTGCAATATCCTGCGAATTACCCCTTTTGCACAATAGGTGGTAAATACTCCCCCTTTGTTCAAATGAGTATATAATTTATTAAAAAGCTCCTGTCTCCACATCTCCGGCTGCTTCTCCGGAGCAAATGCATCGAAATAGACCACATCGTATTTTCCGGAAAAAGAGAAGGCCTGAAAATCAACCTCCCTTTTACAGAGTGTAAAACGAGGTGTGATTGCTATATCCTGGTTCCACTCCGCCTGATGCAGCCGGTCATAAAGTTCCTGATCCCCCCTCTCCACGGAAGAGTACTCCAACTGCCGGATCACTTCCGCAGGAAGCGGATAACGCTCTAAAGTTGTATAATGAACAGAGTCATACCTCTTTTCTGCCTCCAGCAAAGTAAGGAAAGCATTCAGCCCGGTTCCGAACCCCACCTCCAGTATGCGGGGTGAACGGCCGGGAAAGCGATGCAATCCCATCTCAATAAAGACATGCTGCGACTCTGTAATCGCTCCTTTGGTGCTGTGATAGTGCTCATCCATCTCCGGAAGATACAAGGTATTGCTTCCGTCATCCGTCCGTGTCAATACGATCCGTTCCATCCGATTCAGAAAAACAGGTTTATGGTCCCGTTCATAGCCAGTACCACCCCTATATACCGGATCAGCTTTCCGGAAAACATAGAAAAGGAGGTAAACCATACATTACTACGCATAAACCCCAGAGCAATGGCGATGACACTACCCACAACAGGCAGAAAGCAGAAAAAAGCCATCAGGGCTCCTCTTCCCTGCAAAAACCCCTGCATCCGTTCTACCTTCTCTTTCTTTACATGGAGATACTTCTCGATCCACTCTGTCTTTCCCAGATGCCCCATACAGTAACAAGTAAGTCCTCCCAACGTATTCCCCAGGGTAGCCGTAATTACGCAGAGAGTAGGACTCAATCCAAGCCGGATCAGCCCGATTATTACGAGCTCCGAACTGAACGGTATCACACTCCCTGCCAGAAGGGCAGAAAGGAATAATCCTACATACCCCCAATCGGTCAAAGTAGCTATAAAACTTTGTATCAGGGCATCCATATATTCCACACAAAAAAGGCCAGGATCCCCGCTACGGAGAACCGGAAAAGCCAGTTAGAACTTTTACTATCCGTTACTGCGAAAAAGTGTCCCACTACAAAAGCAGAGAGTACCATCAACAAAGGAAGGAACTCCATAAAGTCTCCGGGTTGCAACAACTGATAGATCCATATAAAGAAACTCATCAAAATGAGGAAAGAGAGAAAAGTACGGGTCCGTATCTTCTCCTGATACCCGGTCACGGCACAATGAACCGAACCGATGATCCATAAAAACACGATATAGCCGGTCATGGATAATACCCGTATATCTACCTCCGGAAAAGCCAACGGTTCCAACGAAACCATTTGCAGGAAAGGTGCGGTAAACAACTCCATATCACTATGAAAGTAAGCATGCCCGAACAGGAACCACCAGGGCAGGGTCCATCCCACCAGAGCGGCAAAAAAGCTCTTTGGCTCCAGTGATTGAAAACTCCACGCTCCCCATAACAGCACCGGAGTCAGAAAGACAAATTCCGGCACAAAAAAGCAGGCAATGCCCAGCATCAGGAAACTATGGAACAGATCCCCCTGCGGACGCTCCTTCTGATAACTACGGAAAAGAAAGATCAGTGATAAAAGCGTAAAAAGAGTAGCAAAAACCCCTTCACTCAACCAGTGAAGCGGGCTACATGCAGCCACCCACATCAGAAAAAGCGAAGTTTGCACCGATGCCCGTACCCGGATGATAGAAAAAGCGTTGTTGATCCCGATCAGGATATAGCTGATCAGCGTATAGACCAGCCAGGACAATCCCTGGTCTACCGAACGGGGCAGATAACCGAAAAGAGCTCCCCGGAAAGAGGCCCCTCCCCGCCCTTCATTCCATCCGGGCACAAAGAGAAAGAGCAGTACCCAACATCCGATACTGATACACAATACCACAGGCAGTGTGAACCGACCTGTGGTTATTCTATGCTGAAAACGTTTACCTGGTGCCATCCGGATCTTTTACAGATCGAATCCTATATCCCTGCGGTAATATTTCTTCTCAAAATCGATCTTGTCAGCCGCTTCGTAACTTTTACGGAGTGCCTCCTCACGGGTATCACCGTATGAACACACAGCTAGTACCCGGCCGCCGTCCGTTACAATACGTCCCTCTTTCACCGTAGTTCCGGCATGGAACAGGATACTGCCGGTGGTCTCTACCAGGTTAAATCCGGTAATAGGGAATCCCTTCTCATACGCTTCCGGATACCCTCCGCTCACCAGCATGACGCAGGCAGCCGCACGCGGGTCCACTTCCAGTACATAACTATCCAGTTCCTCCTTAGTGATTCCCTCCAGAAGGTCTACCAGGTCACTTTTTATACGCAGCATGACACTTTCAGTCTCCGGATCGCCCATACGTACATTGTATTCAATGACCATCGGGTCTCCTTGTACACTAATGAGACCCAGGAAGATAAATCCTTTGTAAACGATCCCCTCTTCACGCATGCCATCAATGGTAGGACGTATAATACAATTCTCCACCTTTTCCATGAAAATCTCATCGGCAAACGGTACCGGGGTTACCGAGCCCATCCCTCCGGTATTGAGCCCTGTATCGCCTTCGCCGATCCGTTTATAGTCTTTAGCCACCGGCAATACCTTAAAGTAACTACCGTCCGTCATCACAAATACCGAACATTCGATCCCGCTGAGGAACTCTTCGATCACTACGGTTTGTGAAGCATCCCCAAACTTACCACAAAGCATTTCGCTAAGCTGAGTCTTTGCCTCTTCCAGCGAATGAAGGATAAGCACCCCTTTACCCGCACAAAGCCCGTCCGCTTTCAGCACATAGGTAGCTTCCAATCCCTCCAGAAAAGCATATCCCTCTTCCAGATTATCTTTATTGACACTCATATAACGGGCGGTGGGGATCTCATGCCGTTTCATAAACTCCTTGGCAAACTCCTTGCTCCCTTCCAGCAAAGCTCCCTCTTTAGAAGGACCGATCACAGGAATATCCTGCAGGAAACGGTCGCCCAGGAAAAAGTCATAGATACCATTCACCAACGGATCTTCCGGACCAACCACCACCATGTTGACTTCATGTTCCAGCACAAAGGTTTTGATCGCTTCAAAATCAGTTACCCGGATCGGCACATTAACCCCCACCGAACCGGTCCCTGCATTACCGGGAGCAATGTATAACTTCTCAACCCTAGGACTCTGAGCGATCTTCCATGCCAGCGCATGCTCACGTCCGCCTGAACCTAACAATAATATTCTCATCGTTCAATTTTTATTGCGCCGTACCAGGGACTTACCGTGACTCACTCCGGTACAGCTTTATAGTACTTTGTTTATTTAAACATCTATAAGTGCTCTTCAAAGTAACGGGTAATCTTTTCATGCAAATGTACCCGTTCCACACCCCGCACATTGTGTTCATGCCCGGGATAGATAAAAAGGTCAGGATAGCTACCCGCTTCGATACAAGCCTTGATAAATGAGAGGGTGTGCTGAGGCACACATACATTATCCATATCATCGTGTATCATCAGCAAACGTCCTTTGAGATTCCCTGCCAGATTACGCAGGTTGGTCTCTTCATACCCTTCCGGATTCTCCTGCGGAGTATCCATATAACGCTCTCCGTACATTACCTCATAATAAGCCAAGTCAATGCCCGGTCCCCCCCCGCTACACCCACCTTAAAAAGTTCCGGGTAACGAAGCAACAGGGCTGTCGTCATATGTCCTCCGAAACTCCATTCGTGCACACCGATCCGGTCGCTATCCACATAGAGAAGAGAAGTAAGGAACTTTACTCCCTCCACCTGGTCTTTTCCCTTTTCCATACCTAACCTGCGGAAAGTCACATTTTCAAATTCCAGCCCGCGGTTACTACTTCCCCGGTTATCCAGGCTAAACACCAGGTATCCTTTCTGGGCCATATAGATACCCCATCCCCGCGCACCATGCATCCATCCGTTGTTCACCACCTGGGCATGTGGGCCTCCATATACATATACCACGACCGGATACTTCCGGAAAGGATCGAAATCCAGCGGTTTTTACCATCCGGTAATAAAGATCGGTCTCTCCGTCGGCTGCCCGGATAGTACCGGTAACGATCTCCGGCATTTCATGTCCCTGATAAGGATCCGCAGCGGTAAGCAGGATATGCTCTTTTCCGGTATAGGTATCTATAACAGCAATATCCCGGGGAGTGCCTGAAGCACTATACCGGTCAATTACATAACGCCCGGAAGGGCTTGGTATAATCGTATATATGCCTTCATTATTTCCCACTAACCGGCCTCTTCCCCCTTCACAGATATCCGGAAAAGATTTTCCTGCAAAGGAGATTGTTCGGTAGAGGTATAAAGGATCTCCTTCTTTTTTTCGTCAAAACCTACCAGGTTCTTTACGATCCACTCGCCCCGGGTAAGCTGACGGATCAGTTTACCCTCCGTATCATAAAGATACAGATGGTTATAGCCATCCTGCTGGCTCTGGTAGATAAACAGATCGTTATCCCAGGGCAAAAAAGTGACCGGGTACTGAGGTTCCACATATTTTTCGTGAATCTCTTCCAGTAAAATCCGATCTAATTTATCACTCCCGGCCTCATAGCGGCACAACTTCGCATGATCCTGTCCGCGATTCAGTTCGACCAGATAGATATACTGTTCATCGGGCGACCAGGCTATATTAGTAAAATAACGGTCGGTCGGATCACCGGTTTCCAGATAAATAGTCCAGTTATTTTCCAGGTCATGGATCCCTACCGATACCTGATGACTGGTCATACCCGCCATCGGATACCGGATATGCTGCAACGAAGCGATCCGGGTGCTGATATCTACCAGCGGATACTCTGTGACCATGCTTTCGTCCATCCGGTAAAAAGCCAGCTTGTTATCCTGCGGACTCCAGAAGATACCTGTATTTATACCAAACTCATTGCGGTGAACCGGTTCGCCGTTCACCACTCCTTCGGCACCCTCAGCTACAATCACATCCGATACACCTTCCGTACTATACCAAAGAGTACCAGAAAAGGTATAAGCAACCGCCTCTCCCGAAGGAGCGAGTTCGGCATAACTCCTGCCGGAAGAGATAACCTTTACGATCTCCTTCCGCAGGAAGTTATAAAAAACATGGTGAAGGGTATCCCTCCGTGTTACTTTAAAATAGAATTCATCCTTACCGGACGGAGAGAAACGGATATCGTAACAATGAGGAAGAGAACCCAACCTCCTGGCAGTAAGCCGGTTATTCACTTCCTCCCGCAAGACGATCACCTCTTCTACCCCGGTAGCGGGCGTAACCGTACAAACCGAATCCATGCCGGGAATGATGCATTTATCTTCCCACCATTGTAACCCGTAAAGATTTTCCGGGAGATACCGGTGATAGGTTTCCCCTCCCGGGATCAGGTCATACAGAGTTAATAATTGCTGCTGGGCCATACTCACTACTGTCATACAAAAGAAAAAAAGAGAGGTTAGAACAGATTGACAGGTTTTTTCATACTCTTTAGCCGATTGATGGGACAGATTTCCTTTCAGGATTCGTTCAGAGCCTTTTTAAACTCCTTATATTTTTCACCGAATATCTGATACTTCCGGAACTGACACTCCAGGGAGCCGTTGTAAATGGGTATTTTTACCTCGGGCTTTAATCCGATCTGATCGAAACACTCTTTCCGGTAACTAAGTATCCAGGCTTCATTCCCCTGGAAGGCATGTTTCAACCGCTCCCCGATCATCTGGTAAAGTCCCAGCAGATCACGGCTCGAGATACGCTCCCCATAAGGAGGATTGGTGATCATAACCGATCTCTCCTGAGGCTGTTCAAACTGCTGGAAAGGCTGCACCTTCAGAACCACATCTTTGGAGACCCCGGCAGCTTTTACATTATGGAGGGCAATTGAATGAGCGTTCGGGCTATTATCGTATCCGTATATCTTATGGTTAAACTGCCTCTCCTTACTATCGTCGTTATAGATCTCGTTAAAGAGATCCTGGTCAAAATCCACCCACTTCTCAAAAGCGAACTCCTTGCGGAATACCCCTGGCCAGATATTACGGGCGATCAGTGCGGCCTCTATAGGAATAGTACCCGATCCGCACATCGGATCAATCAGGTCGCACTCTCCTTTCCAGCCGGTCATCAGGATCATACCGGCTGCCAAAACCTCATTCAAAGGTGCTTCCACAGCCTCCTGACGGTATCCCCTGCGATGCAGGCTCTCTCCCGAAGAATCCAGGGAAAGCGTACAACGGGTCTGGGCAATATGTATATTGAGAAGTACATCCGGATTATTGATACGTACCGAATGGCGGGAGCCATTCAGGTCACGGAAGTAATCCACAATGGCATCCTTTACTTTGTAGGAAACAAATTTGGAATGACGGAATTCATCACTGAAAACCACCGCATCCACCGCAAAAGTTTTGCCGGTATCCAGAAGCTCTTCCCAACGGATCGATTTGATCGCCTCATATACTTTATCCGCATTGCGGGCTGTAAAATGTTTAATGGGTTTCAGAATACGGATGGCAGTCCTCAGGCAGAAGTTGGCCCGGTACATCATCTCTTTATCTCCGGTGAAAGAGACCATTCTGCGGCCAATCTCTATATCATTGGCTCCCAGGTTTACTAATTCTTCCGCCAATACCTGCTCCAACCCCTGAAAGGTCTTCGCGATCATTTCAAATTGTTCAGTCATATATTACTCTTAACTACTATGCTTTATTTCGCCGCTTTAGGCTGTACTAAACGGGCTCCCTCCGGCACATCTTCGGTCACCCAGATATTTCCACCGATCACCGCATTCCGTCCAATGGTAATGCGCCCCAGAATAGTGGCATTGGAATATACAATTACATTATCCTCCAGGATAGGATGACGGTCAATTCCTTTGATCGGTTTACCATTCTTATCCAGCGGAAAACTTTTAGCCCCCAGCGTTACTCCCTGGTAAAGTTTTACATTCTCTCCCAGGATACTGGTTGCCCCGATCACCACCCCGGTACCGTGGTCAATGGTAAAATAAGCACCGATACGGGCTCCCGGATGGATATCAATCCCGGTCTCACTGTGAGCTAGTTCCGTAATAATACGGGAGATCAGCGGAACACCCAGTTCCAGAAGTTCATGGGCTATGCGGTAGTTGCTGATAGCCCGGATAGCGGGATAGCAACTGATCACCTCCCCGTAGCTGGTGGCAGCCGGGTCGCCGTTGTAAGCAGCTTCCACATCGGTGGCCAGCAACCGCCTGAGTTCCGGCAAACGGCTTACAAACTGTGCGGTAATGGAAGCAGCACATTCACGACTATCCGCCGAATCAGGTTCACAGCACTCTTCACCACGCCCGAAGCAGAGACCCGCCAGTACCTGGTCGGTCAATAATCCGAACATCTTCTCAATATTGACCCCGATGTGGTAATTGATGGTACGGCTGTTCACCGTCGATTTACCGAAATAACCCGGAAAAATGATGGAGCGTGCCAGTTCAATGATACTTTGCAGGGCCTTTGCCGAAGGGATCGGTTCGCCATCCCGGTGCTGATGGAACAGCCCTTTATAGGATGCACTGTCGGAGAGCTCATCGACGGTTTTTGTGAGAATGTGAGTGAAATTGAGTGGATCCATTGTAATCCTTCCTAAGGTTTTTATAAAGTGACAAAGATACAAATTCTTACCCGTATTTCAAGCTTTCCCTGAACAAAATATATCCTTCCAAACTTATTGTTAAAGCAGGATTTGAATTGTATCTTTGCACTTATCCGGAAGGCTCTGCCATACGCCGGATAAAGGCTCACCTAAAACAGATAAATATGGAACGAATAGAAATCAAGTTACTTTCCGAAAATTTTTTCGAAGCAATTGGTAAAGAGTGGATGCTTATTATCGCCGGATGCCAGGGATCTTTCAATACTATGACAGCCAACTGGGGCGGAGTGGGTTTTCTCTGGAACAAACCAGTGGTATTTATCTTTGTAAGACCGGAACGGTACACCCATGAATTTACCGAAGCTACCGATACCTTTACCCTCTCTTTTCTGGGCGTGGAGAATAAGGCGATCCATAAAGTATGTGGCTCCCAATCGGGTAAATATATTGATAAAATAAAAGAGACCGGCCTGAAATCGGTCTTTACGGAAAAAGGGAATGTACTTTTCGAGCAGTCACGGCTCAGCCTGGAGTGCCGCAAGCTCTATGCCGGAATGTTGCGCCCGGAAGACTTTATTGAAAAAGAGCTGATTGAAAAGTGGTATACCAGCCACGGAAATATACACCACATGTATATCGGAGAGGTCACGGATGTGTGGGTGAAATAAAAAACACGGGTTAGCAAAGAACTCTTTTCCGCTTTTTACTCTTGGCCCCGGGCCTCCCTCTTTTACGCCACAGGCACCTTATCCGGAAAAAAGTGCTTGTATCTTTGCCTGAAAAGAGCCTGTATAGTCCGTTAAAAGGAGCAAGTATCTATCCAAAAAGTATACTGTATCTTCCGGACAAAGAGCATCCTAAGTTAATTTCCAAATAAAAAGAAGAAAAAATGAATTGGATCTTTT
>JAJPZL010000496.1:5220-5676 GCA_021204375.1 Bacteroides sp. | reverse complement strand
GTCAACAATTGCAAGGAAATCAGGGCACTTCGACCTTGTTCAATATCTTACTGATGATCTCTTCGGAAGTAACATTGCTTGCCTCGGCCTCGTAAGTAAGTCCGATACGGTGGCGCAGCACATCGTGTGCTACCGCACGCACATCTTCCGGAATTACATACCCCCTACGTTTAATGAATGCATACGTACGGGCCGCCAGAGCCAGGTTAATAGAAGCACGGGGAGATCCGCTAAAACCAATCAGATCCTTCAACTCTTTCAGGTCATACTTTTCCGGATAACGGGTAGCAAATACAATATCCACAATATACCGTTCGATCTTCTCATCCAGATATACCTGACGCACCACTTTACGAGCTTTCAATATCTCTTCGGCATGTAGTATCGGTTTCACAGAAAATTTCTCTCCTTTGATATTCTGACGGATAATCAGTTTTTCCTCTTCCAGTTTAGGAT
>JAJPZL010000496.1:4599-5210 GCA_021204375.1 Bacteroides sp. | reverse complement strand
ACGACTTTCAACATAAAACGGTCTACCTGTGCTTCCGGAAGCGGATAAGTACCTTCCTGCTCGATCGGGTTCTGGGTAGCCAACACCAGGAAAGGTTCCGGAAGTGAAAAAGTCTCTTTTCCGATAGTAACCTGTCTCTCCTGCATAGCCTCCAGTAGCGCACTCTGTATCTTAGCCGGAGCACGGTTAATCTCATCAGCCAATACAAAGTTGGCAAAAACAGGGCCTTTTTTTATCTGAAAACTTTCATCCTTCTGACTATATACCATAGTACCCACCACGTCGGCCGGTAACAAGTCGGGAGTGAACTGAATCCTGCTGTATTTCGCATGAATTAACGAAGCAAGCGTCTTAATAGCCAGTGTTTTTGCAAGGCCGGGAACCCCTTCCAGCAAAATATGTCCATCCGACAACAAACCGATTAAAAGAGATTCAACAAGATGTTTCTGACCAACAATGATCTGGTCCATTCCCATTGTGAGATTCGTCACAAAAGCGCTTTGCCTTTCAATGCGCTCATTCAGCTCACGAATATCAATTGCTTCAGCCATATACTTAAATTTTACGTGTTTTTATATTATTTGAATTTAATCCTTAGCCATACCCAAAAG
>JAJPZL010000496.1:0-4589 GCA_021204375.1 Bacteroides sp. | reverse complement strand
CTGCAACTAAAATTTATTAAAAATAGATGCTAAATCTTTAGGTTTGTCCGTAATTTTGAATAATTAGCAAAATTAACAATAAAGAGAAGTCACTTTAGTTCGGGAATCTTTATCACTGTACCATAAGGAACCACATCCGGATTGGTGATCACTCCATTATTATGTTCCACAATATAAGGCCAGAGTTTCTTTGTTCCGTAATATTGTAAGGCAATTACCGTAAGACGTTCACCCTGCTTTACAGTATGAGTAGCTTTAGTACCCGATATCGTATATTTTTTATTATCAGTGTACATCTTATTTTCAGGATTAGTTTTTAAGGGCGGTTCCTTCTCTATTATAACAGGTGCAGGAACAACTTCTGCCATAATCTCTTCCTCTATCTGTTCCTGCTCCAGAATAACACTATCCATAACTTCCGCTACCAGTGTATCTTTTCCGGCAATAAAACTTTCAGGTTCCGGTATAACCTCACTGTGAGCAGCTATCTCCAGAGAAACAGGCGATTTAGCCACACCAAAATTGAGATCCAAGAAAAAGAAAAGAGCCACTATTCCCCCTATTAAAATCAAAATAACCGGAAGGATCCATGCACTGCGTTTTTTTTCAGTAGGTTCCACTTTCGCAGAGTCAGATCCTACTTTCCAACCCTCTTCTTTCTTATTTTCCTCTATAAAACCAGGTTCCTCTATGGCAGAAATATTTTCAGGCGTTTCCTCTATAAGAGGAGTAGATTTTTCTTCCTTTTTCGAAACAGGCTCCTCCTGTTTAGCCTGAGATAATTCAGCTTCCTCTTCTGGAAATTCCGTTGTTTCCACCATCTCCCTTTTATGCTCCGGCTCTATCTTTTCTTCCACAATTTCCGTTACCTCCTCTTCCTCAAAAAGCAGGTCATCAAACTCCACTCCATCATTCAGAATAACCGTTTCAAAATGACCGAAAGGCTTATTGATAGTTCACGTAAACCGCCATCCGGTACAAAAGATATCTTTGTGTGTCCCTCTATCAGGAAACGCTCGCCCGTATTTACATTTACACTCTCTCTATCTTCTACCTTTACCAGCTTAAAAGAGCCGAGACCCTTTATTTTTACATATCCATCCTTAGCCAGTCCTTTCTCAATAAGGACAAAAAAACTCCTCACAAAAAAATCTACTTCGTTTTTAGGAAGGTTACTCTTCTCAATGAACAGCTCGATCAGATTTTGCAAAGTTATTCTTTCCCCCATACGCTATATCAATACTCCTGCCTGAATTTATCCTTCAAAAGATTACTGGGTTTGTAAGAAAGTACCAGTTTGGGAGGTACCAGCATCCGTTGTCTCGATACCGGATTGACGGTAATCCGTTCCAGTTTCTTCTTCACCTCAAAAGAGCCGAATCCCTGTATAACAAAAGAATTCTCCTTTTCCAGCTGCTGAGTCATTATTCCCAACAACAACTCCACACGTTCCGTAGCCTCTTTGGCTGTAGATCCGGTCTGTTTAGCCAGCTCCACGATAAACTCTTTATTATTCATAAATCACTTTTCCTTCCAGGTCAAACTCCGTAGCATTCACGATCTCTACCTGATAGAATTCTCCCGTTTTCAACTCACCGGCAGATCCGTCAATAAACACCTCAGGATCAACTTCCGGAGAATCGAATTCCGTACGACCGATATAATAATCTCCCTCTTTCCGGTCAATTGTAACCTTCATTATCCGGCCCATCTTTCCAAGATTGATCTCTTCCGATATCTCTTGCTGTATTGCCATCAATTCACTGAGCCTTTCACTCTTTATCTCTTCCGGTACAGAGTCCTCGTAATGGATAGCCGCATACGTTCCCTCCTCTTCCGAATAAGCAAAAGCCCCCATTCTTTCGAACCTTGCCTTTTTTACAAACTCTTTTAATTCCTCAAATTCTACTTCGGTCTCTCCCGGATGCCCTACCATCAACGTTGTTCTCAGGTGAATTCCCGGAACCTCCTGCCGAAATTGCTCAATAAGCCGGTAGGTCTCCTCCTTAGTGGTATGGCGGCGCATTTTACTCAACACATTATCACTGATATGCTGAAGCGCAATATCCATATAATTACACACATTCTGCCGCTCTCTCATTACCCTGAAAAGATCAGTCGGAAAATGAGTCGGATAGGCATAGTGCAAACGAATCCACTCTACTCCCGGAACATTCGATATTTTTTCAACCAGTTCCGGCAGCATCTGTTTTTTATAAAGATCAAGGCCATAATAGGTAAGTTCCTGCGCAATTACCTGAAACTCTTTTACTCCCTGAGCCACCAGCGTTTCAACTTCTTTTACAATATCCTCCATCGGACGGGATTGATGCTTACCCGTAATAATAGGAATAGCACAATAGGAACAAGTACGATCACATCCCTCTGATATTTTCAAGTAAGCATAGTGCTCCGGTGTAGTAAGCGTACGCTCATTGGCCAGCGAAGGATGATAGATCTCTCCCAGATCACCCAGTAACTCTTTCCAGTTAAACTTACCATAATATTTATCTACCTGTGGGATCTCGTCAGAAAGCTCCCGGATATACCTTTCGGAGAGACACCCTATTACATATAGCCGTTCTATCTCTCCCTCTTCTTTCTGTTGGGCAAATTTAAGGATCTCATGAATGGATTCCTCTTTTGCATCCCAGATAAACCCACAGGTATTAACTACAACAATATCCCCTTCAGGTACCTCCGGATCGTGTGCCACTTCATATCCAACCTCTTTGAACTGACGGATCAGCTGTTCCGAATCCACCAGGTTCTTTGAGCACCCCAGAGTTATTACATCTACTTTTTTACTCATTTCTTATTTTTCCCAAAAACCATCTCTTTATTCTCCTTCACCAAAAAGAGAATCAACAAACTCCTGCTTACGGAACGTCTGCAAATCTTCCATACCCTCTCCAAGGCCTATGTACTTAACCGGTATTTTAAACTGGTCGGATATCCCGATCACTACACCACCCTTGGCTGTACCATCCAGCTTGGTAATAGCCAGTGCAGTAACTTCCGTAGCTTTGGTAAACTGTTTAGCCTGCTCAAAAGCATTCTGTCCAGTAGAACCATCCAGTACCAGTAATACTTCGTCCGGAACATCCGCAGCAATCTTTTTCATTACATTCTTGATTTTGGTCAGCTTATTCATCAGGTTGACCTTACTATGAAGGCGTCCTGCCGTATCAATGATCACCACATCCGCATCGTTGGCAACAGCCGAGCTCAATGTATCATAGGCAACCGATGCCGGGTCAGCACCCATCTTTTGTTTGATAACAGGTACTCCTACCCGTTCTCCCCAGATAACCAGCTGCTCTACGGCAGCAGCGCGGAATGTATCCGCAGCACCCAGGTATACCTTTTTTCCGGCCTTTTTAAATTGATAAGCTAATTTACCGATGGTAGTTGTTTTACCGACACCATTCACCCCGACCACCATGATCACATAGGGTTTTTTCCCGATAGGAGTATCAAAATCAGCCACATCCTCACTATTATTCTCTGTAAGGAGTGCCGCAATCTCTTCTCTTAATATACTATTGAGCTCCTCCGTATTCACATACTTATCTCTTGCTGCTCTGGACTCAATACGCTCAATAATTTTCAAAGTAGTTTCAACCCCTACATCTGAAGTGATAAGGATCTCTTCCAGATCATCCAGGACCTCATCGTCTACTTTAGTTTTTCCTGCAACAGCACGTGCTATTTTTCCGAAAACGCTCTCTTTCGTTTTAGAAAGTCTTTTATCTAAAATCTCTTTCTTTTCCTTTGAAAAAAAACTAAAAAATCCCATAATATTTATCTGCTAGCAATTTATTATTCTACAAATATAGGTAAAGTGGCTGTAAGAAGAAAAATAAAACTCGCTTTTATCTCTCCGCATTGTCAAATTCATTTAATCGATTTTCTCTACCCATTCTCCACCACACAAAGAGCTACAAAAAAATCCCGCCATATAAAATGACGGGATTTATGTCGGTTGTTCTATATCCTATAAAACGTGATTTCTTACTTTTTGAAAAAGTCCTGAACTTTTTCATTAGGCACCATCTGCTCATCAAAGATGTAAGCTCCAGTTTTCGGAGATTTCACCATTTTGATAACCTTTGTATAAGAACGGCCCTCTTTAGCTCCGTCCTGCAAACTTGCTACTGTCTTCTTTGCCATGGGTTATACTTATTTAATTTCTTTATGTACTGTATATTTCTTCAGGATCGGATTGTATTTTTTCAACTCCAATCTTTCAGTCGTATTCTTTCTGTTCTTTGTAGTGATGTAACGAGAAGTACCCGGCTTACCACTCTCTTTATGTTCGGTACATTCCAGGATCACCTGAACTCTGTTACCTTTTGCTTTTTTTGCCATAATTCAATCTCTCCATAATTAAGCAATTACTCTAATGCTTTTCCAATCACAAAATCCTTTAGCCACAGCATTATGAAGAGCTGCATCTAAACCTTTCTTATTAATAGTACGAAGGCCGGACGCACTGATGTTCAGGCTAATCCAACAATCCTGTTCTACATAGTAGAATTTCTTTCTAAACAAGTTCACATCAAAAGTCCTCTTAGTCCTTCTTTTTG
>JAJPZL010000374.1 GCA_021204375.1 Bacteroides sp. | reverse complement strand
TTAACAATTTTCCCGGAGAGCGGGTGACTCGACTTGTCCGGAGTTCTTAACATAATCTAAATTTGCCACACCTCGGGGCCTCCGCGATGTTTATATATATGTAAAAGCTCATCCATCTCTTTTATTTTTTACTCTTTCTCTGTATAGGGTGTACCCATTCCGGTAGAGACAAACAGGAGCTTACCCATGCGTTAAGAATCGGGTATACTCCGGATCCGGCAGCCTTTCCTTTTTATATAGCCGATACGCTGGAAATATATGAAAACAGGACGCTGGATGTTACCTTTCTCTCCTACGGTTCACACCAGGAGTGTATAGAGGCGCTTAAAGCCGGCGATCTGGACGGTGCAGTGATGGAGATACCGGAAGCCTTACAACTGGTAGCCGCCGGAATGGGCTCCAATATTATCCTAAAGAACAGCAGTGCCTCCTATTTTATCTCCACTGCCGGTTCAGAAATAACCGGTACAAAGAGTAACCTGGAAGAAAAAAGTGTGGCTTATAGCGGACAGCCCCTTGCAGACTATATCCTTGATTATTTGCTGGCAGATAACAGATCTGCTTCCGGGAACACGAACCGTCCGGTTATCGGGAATGAATTTATCAGGTCTCAGATGCTCAGGAACGGACTACTGGATGCTACCCTGTTAGGATACTCAGAGGCAGCAGAAGCCCTAGAAGAGGGTAACCACCTGGTAACCACCGTTACTGAAAAAGAGATCCCGATGATGGTCACCCTTGTACGCTCCGATTCGCTCCAAAAGAAAATACCGGAAATAGCAGCTCTTGTAAGAGGATATGAAGATGGAGTTTCAGCGATACGGGATTTTCCGGAAGAGACAAGAACAGATTTTCTGCTTGCTTCAGGAATGGGATCGGATCATCCGGATATTCTCCTTCCCTCTTACGAACCGCCCGCTCCTGTAAAAAAAGAGCAGCTCCGGGAAATGATTGGCTGGTTAAAAGAAAAAGCGTATCTTTCAGTAGAATTTAATGACAAAGCAATGGCAGACACCCTTATAAAAACCTATTAAAGACAAAAATAAATGAAGAACACACCGGATTGATAAAACGATAAAATGATAAAATGAAACAAACACTACTAACCCTGATAGCGCTGGCCACTCTTTTACCTTTATCAGCGCAGCAAAACGAACAAACAGAAGATAACAGACTCAACGAAATCATTCCCATGGCCCTGGAAAGAGTGCGGTTTTCGGGATATGGGCAAGCCGTATACTACTATTCAGATGAAAAAGGACTCGACTCCAGTAACAGTTTCGATATCAAACGCCTTATGTTTACGGCATATGCCAGACTTACCGGAAAATGGAACGTCTTCTTCCTCTATGATTTTGGCGCCCGTTCTAAAATGAATGAATACTGGACAGAATATACCTTCCTGCCGTGGCTCAAAGTAAGAGTAGAACAATTCAAAGTTCTGATAACGATTGAAAATCTACTTTCTCCCTCTACCCTTCAGATCATTAACGGAGCACAATCCGTAAATTATATCTCCGGATTTGATTCCAGTGACGACCTTTACGGGGCTCCGGAGGCCGGGATATGGGAATTATGCTTTCCGGAGACCTGATCCATTTTCAGGATCGTAAACTGCTGAGTTATAAAGTAGGGCTTTATAACGGACAAGGAATTAATGTAGCCGATAAAAACTCTCACAAAGACCTGGCAGCCCGGATCATGGTGCATCCTCTCTCCTGGCTCAGTATCGGGGGTTCCGGATACTCCGGAAAAGGAAACTCCGTATACCTGGGAGAGGACTCACGCCTGCCGGCATACGGCACTAATTACGACCGCCGCCGCTGGGGTATCGGGACCGAGATCATAACCTGTGCCCTCTATCTGCGGGCAGAATACCTGAAAGGAGAGGATGATGTACGCAAAAGCGAAGGATATTATGCCACTGCCTCTGTGCCTGTACACCCTAAAGTAGACATTATTGCCTCTTACGATTACTTTAATAAAGACAAAGATCTGAGCATGAAACAGACCAATTATATTCTGGGTGCCCAATACAATTTTTATAAACGTTGCCGCATCCAGGCACAGTATATTTTCCAGGATAAACAACAAGGAATGAAGAACGTAAACTAGATTCAGACACAACTCCAGGTAGGATTCTGACCTGGCCCCTGACAATAAATAAATTAACCCTCTTATTTACCATGAACACCTTACAACAAACTAACCAGCGAATAGATGTAGCCGATGTGCTGTGCGGAGTAGCCATTATGGGGATTATCATTCTCCACAGTATTGAACATTTTAACTTCTACAAATTCCCTGCGGAACTCCCTTTTGAGTGGTTCGCTTTTACAGATACAGCTATCTGGAACGGGCTTTTTTCCTCTTTTGCGGAAAGGCATACGCTATATTTGCTCTTCTCTTTGGTTTCAGTTTTTATATTCAGGACAACAACCAGAAGAAACGGGGAAAAGATTTTCGCCTCCGGTTTGCCTGGCGGCTTATTCTCCTGTTCTTACTCGGACAGGTAAATGCAGCCTTTTTTACGGGAGAGATCCTTGTATTTTATGAAGTTATGGGTTTTATACTGATCCTTACCTGCCGGCTTCCTGATAAAATTATATTAATTCTGGCGGTTATTCTGATGTTGCAACCCCTTGAACTCTACAAAATAGGATATGGTTTATTAAATCCGGAAGCTGTTCCGGGAAAAGACCTGGCCGGATACTATTTTACAGAAGCCTTTAAAGTACAGGATACAGGTACTTTTTGGGAAACGATAAAGATGAACCTTTGGGAGGGTCAGCTGGCTAACTTTACCTGGACATGGGAACACGGCAGAGTCTTCCAGACTGCCTCTCTTTTCCTTTTTGGAATGCTTGCCGGGAGAAAAGGACTCTTCCTGAAAAGTGAGTATAACCTGCGTTTCTGGATGAAAACCATTGGATTTGCACTCCTGTTTTACTTTCCGATCGTAGGATTATCAGAGACGCTACCGGATTTTATTAACAGTGCATTAGTCAGCCAGGGAGTGGTACGTCTGTTGGAATCCCTGCATAAACTCTGTTTTATGCTGCTTATAGCAGGTAGTGTGATCCTGATGTTTTATTATACAAGCCTGCATAAACCGCTGATGAAACTGGCTCCCTACGGTAAAATGAGCCTTACCAACTACTTTACACAATCCATTATCGGATCGGCCCTCTTCTATCATTGGGGACTCTATCTGCAACTGGGGATAACCTATAGCTTCCTGGTAGGCATCCTGCTGTTCGTGGCACAATTTTTGTTCTGTACCTGGTGGATGAAACATCATAAACACGGGCCATTCGAGTATGTATGGAAAAAACTCACCTGGATTGGCTCCGGCCGTTAGGATAAATTAAGTAAAGGAAGAAAATAAATTCACCCCCTTTATTGTTATTATAAAAAAGTGACCAACTTTATGGATGAATACGTAATAAATGAGATCTATCACAAAGCAATCCGGCTTCTAAACGAACGCCGCCTCAAAGAGGCGCTGAGCGAACTGGAGTATTTTCTGTATGATATTCCTGAGTGGGATATCAAAAATAAGCTGGAAAATATAGATACCTCCTATAAATATATGCTCAAGTATATGGAGCAGGGAAGCCAGGACCCGGACAGGGATAAACTTTACCGGAAAATGGTAACCGATGCCTATGATATAGCTGACAGAGCCCGTATTATGAGACTGACCGGTAGTTCAACCGGTTATTACTTTGATCGTACGCGCTATTACCGCATGATGCCGATGCGTACTCTGAAAGAACTCCAGCTGAAACTGGAGTCTTATACAGGCGATATTGCCGTAAGCAATCTGCTTCAGGAAGAGCAGCAATCCGACCTGATGCCGGTTCGTAAAAGACACGAAGCAGCGCTCTCTGAAATGTTCTACCAGATATGGACTGCCGGTAAATGGAATGAAGAAGAGGCAGAAGAGGCGCGTAATTTCCTGAATTACTTGCTTATCCAGATCAATGACCTTGCACTTTTTGTCAGTGCACTGACCCTGAGCCTGTCAGAACAATTCGATATTAAAAAACTGATGCTTCTTTTCGATGCCTATCAGCATCCTTCCAATGAGGTGAATCAACGGGCTATTGTGGGACTGGCCCTTATTATTTATCAGTATGACGACAGACTCCCCCTCTATCCGGAAGTGGAAGCACGGATCATTCTGTTGAATGAGGATACGTTGTTCAGCAATAACCTGAGCCGTATCCAGATACAACTGCTCCGCTGCCGGGAGACGAAAAAAATCGATAAAAAAATGCGGGAAGAGATCATTCCCGAAATGATCAGGAACGCTCCCAATATGAAACTGGGGCCTGAGAACCAGGATGAAGAAGGAGGAGATGACCGGAATCCCGATTGGCAGGACTGGATGGAGGAGTCCGGACTCAATGATAAATTAAGGGAAATGAGCGAACTTCAGATGGAAGGTGCCGATGTATATATGAGTACTTTTGCCCAGCTCAAAACGTTTCCCTTTTTCCGTGAAATGTCCAACTGGTTCTATCCTTTCGATATTCAGCACTCTTCTGTGGTCGAAGCTTTCGGTACTACCTGGAAAAAAAGAAATATTGTACTGGATACCATTTTGCAGTCAGGTTTCTTTTGCAACAGCGATAAATACTCTTTCTGCTTCACTATGATGCAAGTGCCCCAGGCACAACGCGATATGATGGAACAGCAGTTCCGTGTCCAGAACGAAGCACTGGACGAAGCCAAACGGTACGATAAAATGATCGCTTTTTCTCAGGAGGTAGAGACACTTAGTAACCAGTATATCCACGACCTGTACCGGTTTTATAAACTCTTCCCCCGCAGGCAGGAGTTCCACGATTTTTTTGACGATTCCCTGAATCTTCAAAATTGTAAAACCCTGAAAGAGACTCTGAGTGATATCAGTAATAAAGTAACGCTGGCCGGATACTTTTTCTACAAAGGTTACCTGACCGAAGCCCTTTCACTCTATCAGGAAACTACAGAAGAGACAGGAGGAGATGCCGAGACCTTCCAGAAAATAGGATATTGTTACCAGAAACAGAATAAATTTGAAGAGGCTATTTCTTCCTACCTGCAAGCCGATATCCTGAAACCCGATAATATATGGACCAACCGGAGCCTGGCAAAATGTTACCGTAGCCTTAAACAATACGGCAAAGCCCTGGAGTATTACAGGAAAGTAGAAGCCATACAACCGGATAATATCACTATTCTTTCGCAGATAGGATACTGCCTGACAGAAAAGAAAAAGTGCAATGAAGCTCTTAACTATTTCTTCAAAATAGAGTTACTGGATAATAAAAATCCTAAAGCATGGCGCCCCATCGCCTGGTGTTCTTTTGCAACAGGCAAACATACCCAGGCCATGAAATATTATAATAAACTCCTGGAAACTTCTCCCAATATACACGATTTCCTCAATGCCGGACACGTAGCGTGGAGCCTGGGAGAGATCTATAAAGCTGTGGAGTATTACGAAAAAGCGATCAAGCGGAGCAAAGACTGGAATGATTTTCTCTCCCTGTTCAATAAAGACAAAGAAGATCTGATCATACAAGGGATCCGGGAAACAGAAATACCGCTGATGCTGGATCTGTTACGCTACAGATATTAATTTACTTTCTATAAAAACAAAAGCAGGTACCCGTCGCGGGCACCTGCTTTTTCGATAAATAGGTTTGAGTAATATGATTATCCGCATGATGTCCGTTGATTTATTGAACATCATATGAATGT
>JAJPZL010000179.1 GCA_021204375.1 Bacteroides sp. | reverse complement strand
AAGACTTACTATATAAGATACTGCTTTATTTAAGTACAGTAGCGGTTATTGTATACTTTTTGCCCCGGGAAGGTAAATTCAATTATAGTTTTGAAGCAAACCGACCCTGGAAATATGGTTTACTGACAGCCACCTTTGACTTCCCGATCTATAAAGATGATGCTTCCATTAAAAAAGAGCAGGATAGCATACTGGCTACCTTCCAACCCTTTTATCAGTTGGAAGAGAGTGTAGAGAAACTGAATATCAACCTGTTAAGAAACTATTACACCAATCATCCGGAGATCCGGGAGATCGTCCCCGTAGACTATATACCCCACGTTGCCAATTTGCTGAGAGATATTTATAAAGCGGGAGTAGTCTCTACCGATGAGATCCATGAACTCCACCAGGATAGTACCTACTCCATTCTGGTCATTAATAATAAAGTAGCCAATATCAGGATCGTGAACGGGATCTATACCCCCAAAGAGGCCTACGAATATATTCTGAATTATGATCCTGATAATTACCGGGTAGAATTTTTACAGCAACTACACCTGAACGATTACATTAAACCCAACCTGATATTTGACCAGGTAAGGACCCAGACGGCCCGTGAAGAACTTTTTGATAACTACTCCTGGGCAAGCGGCCTGGTACAATCGGGACAGAAGATCATTGACCGGGGAGAAATTGTGGACCAGAACACCTATAATATCCTGGAATCTCTCCGAAAAGAGTCAATCCAACGAAGCGACTCCAAAGAGGAACAACGCATGACACTGCTGGGGCAGATCCTGTTTGTAGGCTTTATGATAGCCTGCTTTATGCTCTACCTGGAACTTTTCCGGAAAGATTATTATCAACGCAAAGGCAACCTGCTGTTACTCTTTATCATTGTGGTATTCTATGCAGTGCTTACCGCACTCTTAGTCAGTAATAATATATATACCGCTTATATTATTCCCTATGCCATGTTGCCGATCATTATCCGGATCTTCCTGGATTCCAGAACAGCCTTTATGACCCACGTAGTCACCATCCTGATCTGTTCGGTAGTCCTGGCTTCCCCGCACGAGTTTATCCTGTTACAGATCGGTACGGGAATGATCGCCATTTTCAGTTTACGGGAATTATCTCAGCGCTCGCAGCTATTCAAAACCGCACTGCTTATCTTTTTAAGTTACTCCCTGATCAATTTCTCTTTCGAACTGATCAACGGCAGTTCCTTTGCGATGCTGAATCTGAATATATATATATATTTCCTGCTCAACGGTGCGCTCTTGCTGTTTGCTTATCCGCTTCTTTTCCTGCTGGAAAAGACCTTTGGATTTACCTCCAATGTAACCCTGGTCGAACTCTCCAATATCAATAACAATCTGCTCAGAAGAATGTCTGAAATTGCCCCCGGAACGTTCCAGCACTCCCTGCAGGTAGCTAACCTGGCTGCCGAAGCAGCCCTGAGGATCGGAGCCAAAAGCCAGTTGGTCCGTACAGGAGCTCTCTACCACGATATCGGTAAAATGGAGAATCCGGTATTCTTCACCGAAAACCAGTCCGGAGTCAATCCTCACAAAGCTTTAACCAACGAGCAGAGTGCTCAGATCATTATCAGTCACGTAACAGACGGAGTTAAACTGGCAGAAAAGCATAACCTGCCCAAGGTGATCAAAGAGTTTATTACGTCTCACCATGGAATCGGAATAACCAAATACTTCTACATTATGGATAAGAATGAGTATCCGGACGAAGAGATAGATATAGAAAAATTCAGCTATCCAGGCCCTAATCCTTCCACCAAAGAGATGGCTATCCTGATGATGGCAGATGCCGTAGAAGCGGCTTCACGTAGTCTTCAGGAATATACGGAAGAGACGATCAGTAATCTGGTGGATAAGATCGTGGATTCACAGGTAGCGGAAGGGTTCTTTAAAAATTGCCCCATTACCTTTAAAGATATTGCAGAAGTGAAAGATGTCTTTAAAGAGAGACTAAAGATCATTCATCATACGCGGATCAGTTATCCGGAGCTGAAAAATAAGATGTAGAGACACAGATTTGCGTCTCGAGATTTGCGTCCTGACGAAAAAACAGAAAGACCCAGATAAGACGCAAATATACGTCTCTACTTGTTAGTGTACGATCAAACCTTTGACCGCACACTATCCAACAGCCCCCCCACAAGCATCCTCCAGAATATCAAGAACCTGCTCAAACCCTGAGACACCGCCATAATAGGGATCAGGAACATGATCCGCTATTATAGTACGACAATAATCCGTCATACGACCGATCTTGTTCAACGAATCAACATCCGGAGCTAGGTTTTTCAGATCCTGGATATTGCGATCATCCATTCCCAGGATCAGGTCAAACTCTTCAAAATCACGGCTACTCACCGGGCGAGAGCGATGCGTCAGGTCATACCCTCGGCGGGCAGCATGCTGCCTCATCTGGGAATCGGGAAGTTCTCCCTGGTGGTAACTCAGGATACCGGCAGAATCTATTTCGATCACATTTTCCAACCCCTCTTTTTTCAAAAGATCTTCCATAATGCCCTGTGCAGTGGAAGAGCGGCAGATATTGCCCAGACAAACAAATAATATCTTCATACCTTATATGGATTTCCATTTACTGAGGATCTACATCATAATAAACAAGAGTCGATTTATACCGGGGATCTTCCGTTATATTCCGGTGTATCTCCCGCAGAATCTCTTTGGCCCTGTTCACAGAAGCATGGTTCTCTATTTTAATAATGATCTTTTTAATATACAAATTCTGGATCCGTCCCACCGGCGGATTATTAGGTCCCAGGATACGATCCCCGAAACTATCCCGGAGACGAGTAGCCATATCCCGTGCCATCAGGTCCACCTTTACAGCATCCTTGTGTTTAATATAAACATAGATAAAGCGGTAATAAGGCGGATACCGGAAGAGTTGCCTCTCTCCCATCTGATCCCGGTACATCTGCAAAAAGTCATTTTCAATGACCTGCCGGATGATAGGATGCTCTGCGGAACGGGTCTGGAGAACAACCGTACCCTGTTTGCCTTTCCGGCCCGATCTCCCCGATACCTGCGCCATTAACTGAAAAGCACGTTCGTAGGCACGAAAATCGGGATAATTCAACAACGTATCTGCATTCAGGATACCCACTACACTTACCCGGTCAAAATCCAACCCTTTGGAGACCATCTGGGTACCTACCAGGATATCGATCCGGCCCTCCTGATAATCCGAGATGATCCGTTCATACGCACTCCGGCTACGGGCAGTATCCAGGTCCATCCGGGCTACCCGGGCCTCCGGGAACACCAGTTGTATCTCATCTTCCACCTTTTCCGTTCCAAAACCCCTCTCACCGATATCCGTACTTTCACAGGCCGGACAACGATTCGGATAAGGATAGGTATAACCGCAGTAATGGCAGGTTAAGTGATTGATCCCCTTATGATAGGTAAGAGAAACATCACAATTCTTACATTTAGGCATCCAGCCACACACATTACACTCTATCATCGGCGCAAATCCACGGCGGTTCTGAAAAAGAATGATCTGCTCCTTACGATCCAGTGCCTGTTTCATCTTCTCAATTAACAGAGGAGAGAAACGACCGATCATCCGCTTTTTACGGGCCAGTTCCTTGATATCCACCTGAATGATCTCCGGCAACTGTATACTCTGATACCGCTCACCAAGCTCCGTCAATCCATACTTATCGGTAGATGCATTATAATAAGATTCCAGAGAGGGAGTAGCAGTTCCCAATAAAGTTTTGGCATGATACAAAGAAGCCAGTACAATAGCTACACTTCGTGCATGGTAACGGGGGGCCGGATCATACTGTTTATAAGAATTTTCATGCTCTTCATCCACAATAATTAATCCCGGATCTTTAAAGGGAAGTAGCACCGAAGAACGGGCTCCCAATATAATATCATAAGGCTCCTCTCCTAACTGCTTTTTCCAGATCTCTACCCGCTCGGCATCCGAATACTTAGAGTGATACACCCCGAGCCGGTTCCCGAAGACACGGAACAAACGGGTGGTTATCTGGGCCGTCAAAGCAATCTCCGGCAATAAATAAAGCACCTGTTTGCCCTGGGCAAGCATCTCCCGGATTAGGTGTATATAGATCTCTGTCTTTCCGCTGGAGGTAACCCCATGCAACAACACTACATTTTTATCTTTAAATTGCCTTTGGATCGATTCAAAAGCCTCCTGTTGGGCATCATTCAGGGGATTCAGGGGAGCAATCTCCGTATAACCGGAATTAAGACGCCCGATCTCTTTCCGTTGGACCTCCAGCATACCTTTCTTTACCAGTTCCTGGAGAACGGCCGGCGAAGAGTGGCTCTTTTCCAGTAATTCACGCCGCGAAACAGGCCGTGAGAGATCTTTTCCCGTACGCATAGCCAACTCAATATACTTCATCAGTACAGCTAACTGTTTAGGTGCCCGGGTAAAACCATCCAGAAGAGTTTTCAAAGCCTCCTCGCTCCTGTACTCCGGCGAAAGTTCCACATACATTTCCGTCTTCGGCTTATAAGTACGCTTAATTTCCTCTTTTACAAAAACAGCCTCTTTATCCAGCAGGGATTTTACGACCGGTACTATATTGGGAGTCTCACACGCACGGACCAGCTTGTTCAATGTATAAATACCATCCGTACTTAATATATCCAGCACTTTTTGCTCTTTGGCAGAGAGTTTCTCTGTTGCCTCATACTCAGGATTGAGTTCCACCACAGTCTCACTCTCTAATTTTAAAC
Source organism: Bacteroides sp. (assembly GCA_021204375.1). GTDB lineage: Bacteria > Bacteroidota > Bacteroidia > Bacteroidales > Bacteroidaceae > Bacteroides. Next base: position 1,006 of record JAJPZL010000179.1, on the reverse strand, counting down.
CGGAAGGTAAAGCAGCGGTATAGATATCTCCCAGGGTACACAGATAGTATTCCGCCATCCACTCCCACAGTTTCATCTGACCAGGCAATACGATGGGTTCACTATCCAGTACCGTTGTAATATCCTTCACTTCGTAGGAAGGCTTCTCCGTATGTTTTCTATAGACAATAGCCGTATAAAACTTCTTTTTTCCAAAAGACACCACTACCCGGTAACCTACATTCATCTGCCCGGCCAGTTCGGCAGGAACAGAATAGGTAAAAGAATTTTTCAGGGGTAACGGTAAAATAACATCCACAAACATTTCAACCAGGAATTTATTTCAGAAGTACAAATATACAATAAATAAAGAAGCAGATCACAACCCTGTTCCGGTGATAGAATAATTTAACGTATGCTCATACAAACTGATAAACCCCAATAAAAAAAGCAGAGTACAGAACCCTGCTTTTTTATCAATTATTTCCCTGTTCTTAGAACATATAAGTCATGGAGACCTGCCAGATCTTACTCTTGTAATTATATTCCTCCCCATCCCGCTTTTTAGTTATAGTTCCCGACGAAGAAAAAGGAATATTATAATTTATACCGAACTGTAAATGATGAAGTAACTTTATACCGGCTCCTATATTCCAGGCCACATAAGAACGGTTCAATTCATAATCAAATACATTCTTACTCCGATCCTTACTCAGATCAAATATAAAATTAGGACCTGTGGCCAGATAAGCAGCCAGCAGACGACTAAATCCAAGGGTATATTTCAGGTTAACAGGAATCTCAAAACCATTCTGCCTGATCATATCATTTTCTACCTCTACATTCCGTTGGCTGAAAAGAAGAGCCGCATCCATACCGACACCGATCAACGGAACTGTGAATTCAGCCATGGGACCAATAAAAAAACCGGTACGATTATCTACATTAAAATCAGATCTGCTGAAAGATGCCTTTGCCAGGTTCAATCCTCCTCTTACCCCGAATCCCATCTGGGCCAGTGCAGGAG
>JAJPZL010000140.1 GCA_021204375.1 Bacteroides sp. | reverse complement strand
CAAATCATCAGCAATTGAGTTATACCTGGCAGGTGGAGTTGGGCGAACTTCCGCAGGATCATCCGGATTTTGCCCAGGGGGAGGAGGATCCGGAAATAAAATATGATAATTTTATCTATCTAGTGGATTTGTTGAACGATCATCCGCTGGTGGAGGCAGCAGGAGTTTCCCTTTACTCTGTGCCTGGAAAAAATAGTGGAATGTTCAGGAACAATACATCGCAGGATAGTACACGGATAGCGAATGGAAAGCATGTGTTATTTGATCCCCGGTATGATTATTTCAGTGTTTTCAGGCATACCCGGGAGTATTGAAGCATTCCGGCAAAGGTGACTGATTTTAATTAGAGCCTTCCGGGAGTAGTGGTAGTGAGCAGTGGAGTAGCTGAAAAACTTTACCCGGGAGAACCTGCGGTCGGTAAGATCGTATTGACGGATGGTGACAGGGGGATTGAAGAGATGCGGATCATCGGGATCATGGATGATATTAAAAAGTTTAACCATGAACGCTACTTGGGGGTCTATTATACACCCCATATCCTGGAGCGCAGGGATTTAGAAGCTGCCAAGATTGTGATAAGAGGTAAGGATCATCTCTATCCGGGAAGTTTCAGGTCTACTTTTATGAAAGAGATCGCTCCCTCTTTGCGCAGGGGAAATTATTACCTGAAAGAGCTGGTCTATATTCCGGGGATAGAAGCGGATAGTAACCGGTACCGGGATAGTGACCTGTTGACTCAACTTTGCATGATTCTCTTCCTGTTGGTGAATGTCGTGCTTTGCCTGATCGGTACTTTCTGGTACCGGGTAAATACCCGGAAGGCAGAGATTGGCCTGAGGCTGGCTGTGGGATCTACCCGGAAAGGGGTGATCGGGCTTCTCTGCCTGGAGGGGATGACCCTGCTTGCCTGTGTTGTTCTTCCTGCCATGGTACTGGAGTATCAGTTACTGTCATTGGATATGACGCAAACACTTATCCTGAAATTCAGGGAGCCGCAATACCTGGTAGATAACCTCTTTATCCGTTTCCTGATCACCAATGCGATCACTTTTCTGATCTTGTTGATAGTCGTCACTTTGGCTGTATGGATCCCTGCCCGGAAAGCGGCGGTGATGGCTCCGGCCGAAGTCTTACATGAAGATTAAAATAATAAATATCAAACCAAACAAATTATAGTATGATCACATTAGATTCACTTTCAAAGATTTACAGGACTGATACCATTGAAACGGTTGCCCTGGAGAATATCAACCTCACTATAAATAAGGGAGAGTTTGTCAGTATTATGGGGCCTTCGGGCTGCGGTAAATCGACCCTGCTCAATATTATTGGCCTGCTGGATTCTCCCTCTTCGGGGCAGGTCTGTATTGCCGATACGGATATTACCGGTATGAAGGATAAGGAGTTGGCTCACTTCCGGAACCGCACCCTGGGTTTTATCTTCCAGAGTTTCCACTTAGTCAATTCGCTGAATGTACTGGACAATGTGGAGCTACCGCTTTTGTATCGGAAAGTCTCCGCTTCGGAGCGTCGCCGTTTGGCTCAGGAGATGCTGGAAAAGGTAGGTCTCAGTCACCGTATGAAACATTTTCCTACCCAGCTTTCGGGTGGTCAGTGCCAGCGTGTGGCCATTGCCCGTGCCATGGTGGGTAATCCGGAGATCATTCTGGCGGATGAGCCTACGGGTAACCTGAATAGTAAGATGGGTGCTGAGGTAATGGGGCTGTTTAAAAAACTGAATGAGGAGGAAGGGCGTACCATTGTAATGGTTACCCACGACGAACGACAGGCTAAGGAGACAAACCGTATTATCCGGCTCTTTGACGGGCGGCAGGTTATGCGATTATCGGAAAAACTATTATTAATTTAGATATGATTTATGAGTTTATTATATAGTAAACAGGCTTACCGGTTGTTGCAGGAGAATAGATTCCTGAGTATAATCTCCATCCTCGGAACCGCTCTTTCCATCGCTATGATCATGGTAGTGGTTATCCTGTTCCGGGCTAAGACGGCAGATACGATTCCGGAGGTGAACCGCAGCCGCTCTTTGTATGTGAAACTGGCTACCGCCAGATCCGGCAAAGGAAGTATGAATATGGCCCGGTTATCTGTGCTGGATGTAAAAGAGGTTTTCTATCCGCTTACTACTCCCGAAGTTGTTACGGCAGTCTATGGAGGTGGCAGGAGCCATGCTTCTATACCTGGAGGAACTGAATCTGTAGATTACCGTACGCTGTATACAGATGCTGCTTTCTAGAACATGTTCTGCTTCCGTTTTCTGGCTGGCTCTCCTTTCGATGAGGCGATGGTAGCGAGTGGAGTGAAAAGTGTAGTGATCAATGAAACGACTACACATGTGTTATATGGTGGTGCAGATGAGGCGGTCGGAAAAAGGATTTTCCTCAATTATGTAGAGTATACGGTGACAGGGATAGTGAAAGATGTACATAGGTTTGCAGAGCATACCTATTCGGATATCTGGGTACCTTATACTTCCAGTAAATGTTACAGTAGTATCTCTTCTGCCAGGAAGGGACGTGTAGGAAGTGTACAATGTTATATGCTGGCCCATTCTGCAACGGATTTTGAAAAAATAGAGCGGGAAATTGCTTCCGGTCTGGCCCGTTATAATGCTTCTGCCGAAGATACGGAACTGATCATTGAGGGGCCGGAGAATTTTGTGGAGCAGATGAGCCATAACCTGCACGGACAAACGGCAACCAATCTGGGACCCTACTTTATCATGATATTTATTCTACTTTTGGTGCCCAGTATTAACCTGAGCAGTATGGCTCATTCCCGGATGAAAAAGCGTCTTCCGGAAATTGGGGTAAGGAAAGCTTTCGGAGCTACCCGGAGTGGGATTATTACTAAGGTATTGGGAGAGAACCTGCTTATCACTGTGATAGGGGGAGTACTGGGACTTATCTTCTCTTACCTTTCTATCTGGATATTGAGTGACTGGCTGCTCTCCTCCCGCCTGGGAGGAACTGCCTCTATGAGCCTGACTATGTTCAGTCCCCGGATCTTCCTGGTCGCCTTTTTGTTTTGTTTATTAATTAATCTGCTCAGTGCCGGTATTCCCGCCTGGAAAGCTTCGGGAACCCATATTACTGATGCCCTCAATGGACGATAAGCTATGATAAAACATATCCTGAAAAATATATGGACTTCCCGTGCAGGGAATGTATGGATCTTACTGGAACTTTTTGTGGTAACTATTTTCTTATGGTTCTCGGTCGATTATATCTCTACTAATGTGGTGAATCTGCGTCGTCCCCTGTGGTTTGATCATGAGAATGTCTATCAGTTGGGGGTGGGAAAACTGGATGTGGAAAGCGAACTGTATGATCCGGCACCGGAACATACCTCTGACATACTAGAAGATTTTTCGTTTATTATCCAGCGTTTGAAAGAGCATCCGCTGGTAGAAGAGGTATGTTACACTCGGTATTATCCGCTGTTTGCATGGAATAACCACACCATTGGTATGGAGTATGATACTCTGTCTGCCGAATGCTATCTCCGGTTGGTCTCTCCTCCCTTTTTTAAGGTATTCCGGGTGCAAACCTATAGTGGTCGTGACCCGGAGCAGATATTCGGGCAAAGGGGAGGTAGTGGGATTATTTGTACGGAAGATCTGGCTGAGGAGCTTTTTAGGAGTCGTACGGCACCCGGTAAAAGAGTGTGGATCTATAGTATCGAAGATAGTACTACGGTGGTAGATGTGTGTAAGAACCAGAAAATAATGGATTATAGCGGTTACCAAAAGGCTGTCTATTTGCCTATTCTTTTTCAGCCGGAGGATAAGATCACCCTGGGAGGTATGCCGGAAATATATTTCCGGGTCAGGAAAGGGGCTGACTATAAGGGACTGCCGGATGACTTCCGGCGGGAGATGACCCCTAAGCTCCGTATCGGTAACCTTTATTTGCAGCTGGTAGAACCCCTTTCGGATATACGGGAAGATATGGTACGGGAGAGCCGGAATACATTTAATATGTTTATGGCTGTGATCCTCTTTTTCCTGGTCAATATTTTTCTGGGTGTGTTGGGTATATTCTGGTTCCGTACCCAGTACCGGAAACATGAAATTGGTCTGCGGCTGGCACTGGGTAGTACCCGTAACCAGATACAGGATTTATTGATGACCGAAGGGGTTCTGTTATTGATCCTGGCTTTTTTACCGGCTATGGTCGTGTGTTATCACCTGCAGTATGCCGAGTTTGTCTCTTCTGACCCTGTTCCCCTGAGTTGGGGACGTTTTGTGCTAACGCAGTTGATCACATTCTCCCTGCTTACCGGTATGCTTATCCTGGGTATCTGGTTCCCTGTCCGCCGGGCGATGAATACGGAGCCGGCGGAGGTATTGCATGAAGAGTAATAAATATACAAACCTATGAAAAACTTTGCAGGTATCAGACAATCGTTTTACCTCTTCAGGGAGAATCAGGTGCTGAGTGTCATTTCTATACTGGGTACGGCACTGGCTATCTCCATGATCATGGTGATCATTATCCTGTTCCGGGCTCGCCTGGTAGACAACGGGGTAGAGATAAACCGGAGCCGTACGCTTTATTTTACGCAGGTCAGGGCAGAGAATAAGGAAAAAATCATGTGAGTATGTACTATTTCTCTCCCCTGGATATTAAGGAATTATTTTATCCGCTTACTACTCCCGAAGCTGTGACAGCAGTGTATGGGCAGGATAGAATGGACACCCGGGTACCCGGGGGGAGAGAGCGGATCCGTACCTAGGTCCTCTATACGGATGCCGGGTTCTGGCAGGTTTTTCGTTTCCGTTTTCTGGCCGAAGCTCCTTTTGATGAAGCTATGGTGCAAAGCGAAATGAGAAATGCGGTAATCAGCGAGAGTACGGCCCGCAGGTTGTATGGGAGTGTGGATGCTGCTGTGGGGAAGCCCATCCGTTTTAATTTTATAGAGTATATGGTGATAGGGGTGGTGGCCGACGTTCATAAACTCTCGGAGAGTAGTTATTCGGATATCTGGCTTCCCTATACAGTGAATAAGAACTATATAGATCAGAACATTGGGAGAGATCTGGAGGGGTGTACCGGAGCTTACCGGTGTTATATTCTGGCTAGAGAAAAAAAGGATTTTGGCAGGATCAGGCAGGAGGTGGCTTCTGCTCTGGCGCGCTACAACTCTGCCTCCGGAAAGGTAGAGATGAGTTTTCTTCCACCTCAGACCTATATAGACCGGATGTTTGAATCTGTAGGGGAAGAGACAAGAGAGGTGTTCCTTAAATATATCCTGGTTATCCTGATCCTTTTACTGGTTCCCGGTATTAATCTATCGGGTATCGCTTATTCGGAACTCAGGAAGCGTTTACCGGAGATCGGGATCCGGAAGGCATTTGGGGCAACCCGCCGGCAGGTCATGTGGAGGATGCTCCGGGAGAATCTTTTTCTCTCTTTAGCGTGGGGAGTCCTGGGGCTTCTGCTCTCTTATCTCTCTATATTCCTGCTCAGCGACTGGTTGCTGGCTTCGAATTTCGGAGAGCCCTCTTTGATGACACTTTCCATGTTCAGTCCCTGGATCTTTGGGATCGCATTTTTGTTCTGCCTGCTTATTAACCTGTTAAGTGCCGGTATGCCTGCCTGGCGGGCAGCAGGAGCAGAGATCACAACGGCACTCAATAATGAAGAGTTATGATAAAGCATATTTTTAAAAATATATGGAGGTTGCGCAGGACGAACAGCTGGATCGTGCTGGAACTTTTTGTGATTTCTGTATTGTTGTGGTACTCCCTGGATTTCCTTTAAATGATTATCCGCATGATGTCCGTTGATTTATTGAACAT
>JAJPZL010000076.1 GCA_021204375.1 Bacteroides sp. | reverse complement strand
AAGGAGTAGCATCTGCGGTAGTACCTCTGCTTTTGTTGGGTTAATCACCCATTTCCAAACGTAGCGTTCCACCCTTTATTATATCTTTATAGGTAATACAATTCCTGGTCAGCGGTTCCCCGTTAAGTGTGGCAGATTGAATATAAACATTCTCTTTGTTGTTCTCAACAGCTTCAACAACGAACTTACTGCCATCTTCCATCGTAATTGTTGCTTTGGGAAAAAGCGGACTGCCCAGCACATATTCGTCCGTTCCGGGACAGACACTGTAAATTCCCAGGGCATTCAATACGTACCAGGACGACATGCCTCCATGGTTTTCATCGCTTGGATAACCTCTTTCTGTAGAGTTGTAGAGCCTGTCCATGATCTGACGTGCCCAATATTGGGTTTTCCAGGGCTGCCCGGCATAACTATACAAAAAGATTATGTGCTGTATAGGTTGATTGCCATGAGCATATTGTCCCATACCGGCCAGTTCCATCTCTTTCATTTCATGGATAACACCGCCGTATGTACCAGGTTTGATCACACTGGGTACAGTAAATACCGAATCCATCCTGGTGGTGAATTTTTCGTTGTTTCCATACAAGTTGATCAATCCCTGTACGTCGTGAAACACCGACCATGTATAATGCTAGGCATTTCCTTCATAATAAGGGCCACCCAAAACATACGGATCAAAGGGCTCCTGCCATCGGCCGTCTGTTCCTCTGCCGCGCATGAATCCGGTTGAAGGATCAAATACATTCCGGTAATTGTACATTTGCCGGGCAAATATCTCTTCATAGAATTTATTTCCGGTTTCCCTTGCTAATTGATATCCGCAGAAATCATCATAGGCATACTCCAGTGTTTGTGCCGTAGAACCCAGGGATTCCGGGTAGGGTACATATCCTAACTGGAAGTACTCTTTCCATCCCTGGCGTCCGTTGGCTTCTCACCACGGACCTTTATTCATTGCTTCGTGCGCGTAGGCACGCAGGGCCCTTTCAGGATCGAAGGTGCGGATACCTTTTACCCAGGCATCGGTCAATAATGAGATCGCATGGTTACCTATCATACCTCCGGTCTCTCCCAGGGCCGACCACGAAGGTAACCATCCATATTGGTCGTATGCATCCAGTAGCGCATTCATATAGCGTCCCTGCATAGTGGGATGGAGAATATTTGTCAGGGGGAACTGTGAACGGAAAGTATCCCAGAAGCCGTTATCGGTGTACATATAACCGCTATATATTTTCCCGTCATAAGGACTGTAGTAATAAGGCTGATCGTCGGCATCGCGTTCGTAAAATTTACGGGAGAAAAGGTTGGCACGGAACAAGCAGGAGTAGAATGTCCTCATCTGCTCTTCTGTTCCTCCTTCTACCAGGACTCTGTTTAGCAGTTCATTCCAGGTCTTTGCTCCGCGGGCTTTGGTTACTTCCAGGGTTTTATCTTTGCCCAATTTACGGCCGAGCGTGATCCGGGCTTGTTCATAACTGATGTACGAGGAGGCTGCTTTGGCTTGTACGGTGGTTCCTTTCCTGAACCGGATGTATGCCCCGTACCCTTTCCCTGCCACTGTAAGTTGTCCGGCGAAAACCTTATCTTCCTGATTTTCCCAAATCCCCCAGGAGTCAAAGGGTTGATCGAACTGTACCACAAAGTAGTTCCGGAAGGTAGAGGGTTCATTCACGAAACGTTGATTGTTAACCCAACCGGTAATTTGTCTTTTATCCGGGTCGATATGGATCTCACTTATATCCGTATAGCCATCCAGTATCAGGTAACCCTCTTCGTTTTTAGGAAAGGAGAAGCGCAGGTGTACGCCCTGTGTTGTAGGAGCCATCTCGGTAGTAATACCATTATCCAGCGTTACTTTGTAATAATGAGGTTTAGCTGTTTCATTATCGTGGCTGAATCCGGTAGCTCTCTCTTCCTGATTTACAACCAGTTTCCATGCTACGGGCATCAAAGAATAAACGGCGTAATCGCTTACCCACGGACTGCATTGGTGCGACTGGCAGAACCCCAGGATTGTATGTATGGAATATTGATATTTTCACCCTTCTCCGTTTTTTCCGGTTTGTACCGACCACGTATGCATACCGTAGGGTATACCGGTGGTCGGATAGGTGTTCCCGTAACTCAGGTCAAAATGAGAATCGGTTCCCTACAAAGTATTTACATAGTGTACCAGGTCTTTAACCTGTGCAGGTAGGGCAAGTGTAAATAGAAAGATAATAGATAGTACCTGTAATTTCTTCATCTTATTCGTTTGGGGTGAATGTAAATGTGATCTCATAGCTGCCTGTGCTTAAAAGCAACTTTTCTCTTTTAATCTCTGTTTTTTCCGGTTCACTGTGCAACCCATCGCTTTTTCTGAAATTGCCACACTGGCTTGTACCCCTGCCGGCAGGGATACATACATGTCCTGTTGATTCTTTGCCAGTTCCCAGTTTACTGTGACGGTTCCATACGGTGTCTCTTTAGTGGTCTTTGCCCAGATAACTCCCTGGGGGATCTGGGGTTCGATATAGATGTGTTGATACCCAGGATGATCTTCATCCGGCCGGATACCTCCTACAGCCTGGTAGAACCAACTGCCGATACCGTTGTAACAATTGTGTATCCGGCTGCGTTCCCCGTTCCAATATTCCCAGGTGGTGGTAGCTCCGTTGTTTAACATGTACAGGTATCCCGGATAGTCAGGCTGTTTCAGCATAGTGTACATAAAGTCTGTCTCTTTGTTTTGAATAGCCCATTCGGTAAGTACAGGAACACCAACCAATCCTACGGCAATATGATTGTTATAATGAGCCTGGCTCAATCCGATCATTTTCTCTTTCACATTCTTGTATATGGATCCGGGAACTGCACCTACCAACATAGGGTACGACATATCCAGGTGCGAACCGGTTGCATAGATACCCTCTTCCGGATTGTAGAATCTTTCATGTATATGCCGGTTCAATGCTGCTTTACGCTCAGCAAACTCTTTAGCCTCTTCCGGTTTTCTCAATACAGTAGCTATTTTTTGCAAAGTACCTAAACATTCACTGATGCAACAGTTATTAACCAGGTCAATGGAGAATTCATTCCCGCTGTCCACACCGGCAGGGGCGAGCCAGTCGCCCAGATACCAGCTCCGGTATTCCGTGTCGGGCCATCGTTCCAGCAATCCGTTAACCGTATATTTATCCACATATTCCATCCATTGTTTCATTGCGTCGTAGTATCGTTCTATGAAGCGTAAGTCGTTGTAATTTACATACGTTCTCCAGGGAGCAAATACCACGAAGCTGCACCAGTAAGGACCGCCGTCGGTAGTTATGTAATTGGGTGCTACATACGGCAGGCTTCTATCTTTGCGCATTGCATCGTTCCAGGACTACAACCAGTTCAGGAAAACAGGAGAAACGTCGTACATGGTTTGCAGTGCCTGGGTAGATGCATTGCCGTCGCCTCTGTAGCCGGCACGTTCAATGTGAGGACAGTCTACCATATACCCGCTGAAAGTAAGGCACTTCAACGTGTATTGGATCATAGCATGTATGGCATTCAGGTCTGTATCTGAATATTCGAAAGTGGCGGTCGGTTTGTAATCTCCATGAATAAGATACGCTTTGACCTGTCTGCTTTCAGGTTTATAGGACAAATTGGTTATTTTTACATACCGGAAAGCATGATGATTGAATTTATTGCAGAAAATATCGCCTTTCTTGCCGGAAGTAATATAAATGTCGCTTTCTCCTTGGTCTGTAAAGTTGGGATCTAATGTAAGATCGTCTGTATAGGTCACTATTACTTCATGTCCTTCCGGGAGTGGTGGCAGCTGTAATTCAAACCATCCGGTTATTACTTTTCCAATATCCACCAACCAGGAGTTCTCACTAAGGACCTGAATATTCTGGTGGGGGGGGGTAGTACTTCCTGTATTTTATCCGGTTCGCACATCTGTGGTGTTTCTCTGTGGTTGGAAACAGGTATGGCTGTTACAGGGAACCATTCCAGTTTATTCAGTCCATCAGCCGACAGATCCCCGGGAAGTAACCGTCCGTCTATTCTTTCTCCGCCGAACCGGAGGGCCTGCCAGGTATCAGTATCCGAATATCCATTTTCACGACCGCTCCACAAAGTGTCGGTCGTCAGGATTTGTTGCCAGTTCCCGTTTTGTAATATATCCATTTCCGCCTTTACCAGGGGGCCGTCGTAATCGGTTCCGAAGGTTGTTCTCTTATACCATCCCTGTCCCAGCCATAATACGATCTCGTTCTCTCCCTGTTGCAGGTAGGGAGTAATATCATACGTTACGATCAGTGAACGTTTATCCAATTGAGAAGTGACCGGAGCCAGTACTCTGCTGTCCGCTTTGATACCATTGATATAAGCTTCATGATAACCCAGGGAACTAACATGCAGGAAAGTAGTGGCCAATAGATCGATTGTAAAGGTTTTCCTCAGGAGCGGAGCACGGACATCCCCGTGGCCTGGAGCAAGTCCTATATACGCTCCCTGAAGTTTATCATTTTCCAGAATGCCCACAGCAAACCGCCCGATAGGACTCCAGTCGGATGCTTCTCCTTTTTCATCCCATATACGGACCCGCCAGTAACAGAGCATGCGCGGTCTTAACTCTTTTCCTTCATAAGGGACCATCACAGAAGCCGGTCTCCGGGTCTTACCTGAATTCCATAGATCAGGAGTGCTCTGTATCAGCCGTATACTGTCTGATGCCACCTGGATCTCATAATACTGTGGTTGCACGGGGTTCGTGGATTGTATCTTCCAGCTGAAATGCGGAAGGGTGTTATCAATACCCAGCGGATCCGTAAGACTCTCACATCGCAGGTCAGTAATAAGGATGGAAGAGGCTGTGAGGATATGAATATCTATCAAACAGACTGCCAATAGGGAAAGGACTTTTTTCATGGTATTATACGTTTGATCAGGTGCACTATACAGAGTGATGGAAAGAGTGTTCCGGGACTTCTCCTCCGCTCTTCAGGTACGGTGACCGGCTGGCTTACCATCCTTCGGAGAGGGGTCGGCCGGAGGAGGGTTCCCGGAACATCTTCATGAGTAAAGGGGCTTAAAGAATCCTCCGGAACACTCTTTTTTCCTGGGGGGTCTTCACTTTTTATTCACAAGTCTCCTCAACAACAAAATTATGATCGGTTTCACTATCCAGTATGATGATACTTTTATCATTATTGGTAAAGTGCACCTCGATCGCTAAGATCGTAGCATCTTTTGATAGCTCAAAGAGATCTCTCGGATAGATATACTTCTGGAAAGAGGTTACCGAACCCAGATCCTCCAGAGGCTCCATCAGGGTTTTGTCGGAGATCTCGTCTATGACCTTCTCCTTCTCTATTCCGCCTTCCATGTACAATACCTTTGCATACATATACGCATCACCCCCTTTCAGGCCGCCTTCGGTTATATAGTTGGGCTCATTGTAGCGGATGGAGAATATATCACCGAAACCAAAAGTCGCAGGAACGTACGATACCGCAGGATCAGATGTGAAATCCATCTGAGGTTCATCACCTCCGGTAACTTCCAGCAGTTTAGCTGCTACTACATCCTCATCCGGGTATTTTTCGCCGTCGAAGCCGGTCGACTCTCCGCAAAAGGTATATCCCGCATAGAACTTGACCGCGCGCGTACCGGTGTGAAGTTTTATATTCACAGTACCCGTTACGGTTTTTGTACTTCAATGTTATCATCGATCTGGAAGGTAGTAGCCGATTTAAACACCACCCATTCCACAGGACCCGTGTTACCCAGTACCCCAAAACGGCTCTGAAACGAAGCAGGCCAGGATTTGCCGTCAGACGGATTTGTATCTGTGGCACTCATCAGTGTCATGGGTTCGTTGGTAACCGTATTACCGGCAAATCCCGCCTCGGTGGTAAGGGTCACTGTTGCATGCTCACTCACATTCCAGGCTTTAGGCATTAATATACCAAAGGCCAGCTTGCTGCTGCCATCGGTCTCGGCAACCAGCTTTATCTTTACGGTAATGTTGATATCGCTGTCTACCTGCGCATCGTCAGGGTGAATGATCTCTTCAATGGTCATACAAGTGGCAACAAGGAATGATAGTACCAGCAATGACAGTAAATATTTATATTTTTTCATGAATTTCATACAGGTATAGTTTTATTGATTAACACTCTTGAAGGTATATTTATAATCCACCGACGGGCAATCCAGCTTGAAAGGAATGCTGAACTCACCATCCACAAAATAGGCGATAACGAGATCCGGTCCCGATCCGGTTATGCGCAATTCGTTGGGAAGCACGGTCGTATCCAGGTATGCATCCACCTTACCGGCAGGAATCTCATAGCTGTAAGGGAAAAAAGATATATCCTCGTTATTGAACGTTACTGCACTGATCTTACCGTCAGTATAGTGCAGTATGAGTTTGAAGGTATCAAAAAAGTCAAACTTCTGAGCGATATCGATCCCGTTAATGTTTACCTCATCATACTGGTAAACGTGGAATAAACTATAATTTATATCATGATCAGAAGGGTAATCTGATGACATTCTAGTACGGTTGTTGTCATCGCAGCCTGCAAGGGCAGACAAAACCGAAATCACTGTGAGTATTAATGCATATTTCTTTATTATTTGAGTTTTTGAGTTTATAAATTTTGAGTTTTCAGACTCTTCATTTTTCATTCATGATTTTATCTATATCCACCCAGAAGAACCGGGGACGATAGGTACTTACATCGCTGAATTGCTCCGCAAATACTTCGGTATTCACATTGTAACTAACAAGGATCATCCCTTCTTTCTCAAACTGTGGATGAGCCATTGCGTTGTAGGTAAACAAATGTGGAATATCCTGTTCGTAGGTCTTAAAAATAAGCTGTTTATTCCTCCAGGGCCCTGTAGGACTTTCTGCAATAAAAGTATAGATCTCACCAGAGTTAAATGTCTTCTTCTGCGTAAGTAATACATATTTATCCCGCAGCCTGAACACATTGAACTGTGACGAAACAGGCACAGAAGCTAACCCTTCCAGCTTCACGGTATCCGATGGATCTCTGCTCCAGCCTGAACCGTTGTAATAGTGCCAGTTGTTATACGGATCGCCTGTAGTGGTCCGTGCTACCAGCACTTCGGTAATAGGATCCAGATCGTTCCGTATATCCACTTGTGCATAGATATAAGTGTGGTCACCGTCGTTCAGTACGGCCATTCCGTAATGGATATCTGTTGAGCCGTTGAATGGAACAGGCGTTATCCGGTTTAACTCCAACCCGGGAAGGTTATACTCCAGTATATGGGTAGTTTCATACATAAAGCCCCACATATCATCCCTTCCCTGGTACATCAGGGTCTGGAAGATGTACAACTTATCACCCTCCACAAATCCATATCCCGGCCAGTACTATTTTTTCTCGTCGGGGTAACCGGGAGGTACAGCAGCAGAAGCATTTTTGTTACCTCCGGCCCCGTAAATGGCACTCATCTTACCGTTGTCATACACAATGTATGTATTGCGATACATGGGGTCGGATGTCGGATGCTGTCCGCCTGTGACCGTTCCCACGTAAGAGTCGCCCATCAGGAAGATACTTCTGCCGTCGGGCAGGAGGATGGAGTACATTCCATCGCCTGCGGTTACACTACCGCGGTCGTGGATGATAACGCCTGCGATCACCTTATCCAGGCCATCGATCTTTACCTGAGTGGTACTGGTACTGACCGTTTGGTCATCCTCCATCAAGGAGATAGTTACGGATACAGGCTCATTGTACGGCACGCGGGTAAAGTAGGAGATCGTTTCGTCCCTTCCGACGGTTTCGACTGTGGCCGGTTTGTCCAGTTCAATGCAATAGTGATCGAAACTGAGCTCCGGGTCGGTAAGTTCCCACCACAGGTATAAGGTATCGGCATTGGAGGTAGTGGCAATCCTGATCAACGTATCGTCATCTCCGGTATCAAAGGGGTTTTCCCTTTTACTACCATCCCTGTCAGAGCAAGAGAAGAAGAAGCCCAGTAAGAGCACGGATAACACTATAGGCCTGGAGTCACATTTCATGGTTAGCTGCTTGTTGGTATCAGTCTCTCTTCAAATTGGGATTTAATCTCTTTTCCCGGATCGGGTACGGCAACAGCAAACTTACCTCGGTAAAGGGTGCTGTGTGGCTTGGCGTCTGGTATCCGATCAGATTTACGATCTGACCTGTAACAGCATGCAAAGCTTTGCGGGTTCTTGCCATATCGTACCAGGTCTGGTTTTCGAAAGCCAGTTCCCAAAAACGTTCCTGCAATACCTTATCAACAGTGATAGAGGTTAGTTTTCCCTCTTCGGGCAGTGCGCGGCTTCTGACTAAATAGTATACTTCAATGGCATCGGCATCGGTTGTAGTACCACCGTCAGCACTGGCTTTTGCTTCAGCCACCATTAAAAGAACATCGGCATATCTCAGGAGGGTAAAATCAGCACCTGATTTTCCGGTCTCTGCAGCTTCCTGATCCCAGTACTTATAGATATAGAGTCTTCCGAGGTCTACCATCCCCGAACCATCAAGGGCTTCCTGCTCCGTATAATAGAACTCTCGCTCTTCCGTACGCTTATCACCCTGGGGGTAGATATTGAAGAAGAGTTGGGTAACAGTGATCGCTCCGCCGTAAGCGGCGCTGGCTGATACCGATTTTGCAGGAGCAGGATAGGCCAGCAGGGCACTATGGAGCGGATTACCTGCCTGGTCGGCTTCCCGCTGAACAGACCAGATGATCTCTCCGGAGTTTTCCACAGTTCTCAGTTCTTCGTAAGTATCGAACAGTTGAAATGCGTTGCTGTTGTATACCTGTTTTGCCATATTGTAGGCCCTGGTATAATATTCGGTTCCTTTTTGAAGAGGATACCCGGCCATAGTCAGTAAAACCTTGGCATGCATAGACTTCACAGTTCCCTTGGTTACACGGCCGCCGGCATTGGTCCACTCCAGGTTCTCCATCAGTTCACCGGCTTTAGCCATATCTTCATCGATCTGGTTGTAGACATCCTCTGCGGATGACAACTCGATGGCTGTGTTGGTTACATCTTTGGTTGGTGTAAGTTTCAGCGGTACCTGTCCGTAGAGCCTTACTAAGTTAAAGTAGAAATAACCGCGAAGGAAATAAGTTTCGCCCAGGTACTGGTTCTTTTTATTTTCATCTATCGTGCCTTCTTCCATTCCTTCAATACCTTCGATAACGCTGTTACAGTTCTCAATGGCTTTGTGGGCTGTTTCCCAGAATCTTTGCACATAGCTGTTGTTATCGGCAATAAGCAGGCTGTTGGCCTGAACAAGGTCCTGGGTTCCTTGTCCGCGTATCCGCTCACCATAGCCGTGCATAAATTCGAGGAAAATAAAACTCTGCGAATCGGGCTCAATATCCGAATCCATGATATCGTCCACAAAAGTATATATACCGTTAACGGCGGCAAGTGCCTGCTTTTCGTTCTGATAATAGGAGTCGGGATTGAGGAATGTCTTGTGGTTTTCTTCCAGGAAGGAATCACAGGAAGAGAGGATGACCGCCAGAGCCATAAGCCGGGTTATAGTTGAATATATCTTTTTCATATAATTCATCATATTATGTTTTTAGAAAGTGATCTTAATGTTAGCAGTAACGGTTGTCGGCCGTGGGTAGGAGTAGAAATCGATACTCTGACCATTATCTGTATTGAATATTCCCATCTCCGTATCGTATCCGGGATACTGGGTAAATAATGCCAGATTTTCGACATTTACTCCAAGTGACAGGTTGCTGACCTCAAGAATATGTCTGAGGAGTTTGGGACTAAAGGAGTAGGAGAGGCCGATATTGTGGATCCTTACGAAATCTCCTTTGTGAAGCATGTATGAATCTTTCTCGTTCTCGCCGAAGAAAGGATCTGACGGCAAACGCAGTGCGGCAACCATAGTGTTCTGGTTCTCGGGTGTCCACGCTTTGAGTATATCTTTTACACTGTTACTATACAAAGGCCTGTTCTCACCCATGGAGTGGGTGATACTCATGATCTTGAAGCCATATACGTAGTTAACATCCACCATAAGAGAAAAACCTTTATAAGTAAAAGTATTTACCATCGTAAGGTTACCTTTCGGACGACCGGCTCCCATAAGCTGCCGATCTTCCTCGTCGATCTTATAGTCACCATTCACATCTTCGTATTTGATATCACCCGGTCTCTTACCATATTTAGCTGCCTCTTCTACCTCATCAAGCCCCATGTACCGAGCCTTTTATATACATAGTAAGAAGCCCAGTCTATCCCTTCGCGGGCAATGACGTCGTTGCCCAGGTCGATGGTTTCGTCGTTGATATCTATCGTCTTCACTTTATTGGTAGAATAGACAAGATCTGTTTGCCACATAAAGTCGCGGTTGTGGATGTTACGTGTGGTAAGGGTAGTCTCAAAACCGTTGTTCCGTATCTTACCCAGGTTGGTCCATGTGGTAGCGTATCCGGTAGTGATCGGTATCTGTTTTTCGAACAACAGGTCTTTGGTGGTTTTGGTATAGTAATCCATAATTAACTCCAGGCGGTTGTTAAAGAAGTTAAGGTCTAACCCGATGTTGAACTGGCTGGATGATTCCCACTTAAGATCTTTGTTACCCAGGTTGCTGAGAATTACATACGAGTTCAGGGTATTATCGAAAATGGTTGAACCATTGCTGTATTGGGAGATGGTTCTGTGATTGGGTATGGAGGCATTCCCTACCAAACTATAACTGGTTCTTAGCTTCGCTTGGTTGACCACACCGAGCAGGGACTCAAAAAAGCTCTCTTCCGAGATACGCCATCCGGCTGAAACAGAGGGAAAGTAACCATACTTATTATTCATACCGAAGTTTGAGGCACCGTCCACACGGAAAGTAGCTCCCAGCAGATACCTGTCACGGAAGCTGTGGTTCATACGGAAGTAGTAGGAGTTCATGGTATTCTGGTTCATCTCCGATGTCGGTTCGTGCCAGGTTGTTCCTGCAGAGAGATTATGGTAATCAAAGAAATCATCAAAATACTGTTCAGAACCGGAAGAGGAACTTTCGTCCCGTTTGTAATACCAACTGGCTCCCAGCACAAAGTTAGAACTGAATTGTCCGTTAAAATATTCATCGCTGTAGGTGAAGTAGTTCTCGCTGGTCAGTTTCTGGATATCGTAGTTGTAAATATCGGCGTATCCACCGTTATTCTCGCTTACATCCAGCAGACCGGCCTTGGCATACTTCATCTCTTTCTTGTTATTCTGCTGGTAGTCACCCTGAAGAGTCAGTGTCAGTTTCTTAGTGAGGTCAAGGGTCGCATTGAGGTTAAATACGGAGAAATTGGATTTCTATTCGTCCTTTCTATCACGTAGCAAAAGCAGGGGATTCTCTCCCTCTTCGGAGTATGGATAGTCACCTTTGCGTCCCCAGGTACCATCTTCGTATTTGACAGGTACGATAGGTGGCATTTCGATCATACCACGGAGGGCCCCTGACCGAAATGACTCTCCATGTCGTTATTATTACCCTTTTGGCTCCCCACAGTTCCTACTACCTGAACCCGTAGCCACTCTTTGATCCTGCTGTTTACATTTACAGTACCCGAGAAGCGTTCGTATTCGGAACCCTTCATCGCCCCTTCATAGTTCTGATAGGCCACACTGGCGTAAACACTGGTGTTATCGGTACCCGATGCAAAAGATACAATGTGGTCATTGGTAATGGCTGTACGGGTTATCTCCTTCTGCCAGTCAGTATTGTATTTGGGCGAAGCGATCAGCAGGCCGTTCTCATCATACTGATAATTACCAGAAGCATCTTTAGCATAATAGAAGAGTTTTTCGTCGGCAGTGAGCAGATGAGGCATGGTTTGTTCGCTGTAGGCATAGCTGCGTCGCTGGACCTCCATATATTCATCTGCATTCAGCATATCGAGTTTGCGGCCCATAAAGCCGAATCTCATCTTACCGTCGTAGGTAACAGTACCTTTCCCGTTTTTCCCTTTTTTGGTGGTGATAAGCACAACCCCGTTCGATCCTTGCGCACCATACATAGCTGTTGCAGCCGCATCCTTAAGTACATCGATCGATTCAACGTTGGCAGAGTTTATAATATCAGGATCCACACCGATCACACCGTCAAGTACATAAATAGGATCTTTGCCTGCATTGATGGAACCCATACCGCGAACACGCAGGACGGAAGAACCACCGGGTCTGCCGGACATGGATACATTGGTTACCCCGGCTACTTTTCCGGCAACACTCTGCATAATGTTAAATGCGGATGGGCGGTCGTTGAGCTCTTCGCTTTTTACGGAACTCACCGCTATGGACATATCTTTTTTGGAACAGGTTCCGTATCCTATTACCACTACATCGTCGATCAGCACATAATCCGGTTCCATTACTACATTGAACTGCGTTTTGTCACCGATGGGAAGTTCCATGGTTTTCATTCCCATATAAGTTACTTGCAAGGTTCCGGCATTGGCGGGTATCTTCAAGGTAAAAAGGCCGTCAATATCCGTGGTGGTGCCTATGGTCGTTCCTTTTACCACAACAGCCGCTCCAATTACAGGTTCACCACTATCATCTTTGACCAAACCGGAAATGGTTCTTTCTGTCTGTGACAGGATAGTAGAGGTTGCTTTCGCCTGAACACTGCTCAATAACAGCAGTGTCAGGGCAAACATCAGTTTTACAACTTTGCACATGGCACTCCGTGCATCCGCTCTCTGTTTTTTCTTCATATTAGTAAACAATTTTTAATTAATAAAAAGTTGTACCTTATTAGCAGGCTAACATTAAAGGCATTTTATTTTTAAATCGTCTCTTTTTTTGATTAGTTCATGCAGAACTTGGTAAACAGAAACGTTGCAGGAATGCCTTAGAGAGGGAGATTTAGCGGAAAAGAGAATCCTGAAGAAAAACAGAAGCCTCTTATAGATGACTATGCATATTATAAGGGGAGCAAAAAGAGAATAGTTCTACATGAACTAAGTTGATGCTGATTTTATAATCACTGCATCCGTGAAAAAGGATTGTAAAACAGAAAATTAAGCGGAATTAAAGCGTTCTATATCCCTCATTGTTTCTGAGGGGTATCTCCCATATATACTTCCAGTACCCCACCGCGAACTATATCGGAAAAGTCCAGGTAACGCCTGTTATACTCTTCTCCGTTGAGCACGGCCCTTTGTATGTATATATTTGAAGGAGAGTTATCGTGAGCTATTACCGTAAATTTTCTGCGCTTGCATACTCAGGGTCCAGGCGGAATTCTATCCGGTCAAATAGAGGGCTAGTGATCTCAAACCTGGTATCTCCCGGACAGGAAGGATGGATACCCGAGGCTGTCAATACATACCAGGCCGACATCTGTCCTACATCTTCGTTACCTACAATACCTTCCACCTCGTTACGATAAGCGTTCTTACAGATATGCCGGCTCCATTTTTGTGTATTCCAGGGCTCCTCCAGTTTATTAAATAAGAAGGGTACAAAGTGTACAGGCTCGTTGGCATAGTTGTAATAATCGTTCCATAAGAAATCCTCCGGGGTCTTGTCAAAGAGTTCATCCAGGTCTGCCAATACAACTTCCCTGCCACCCATCAGTTCCACCATTCCCTCTATATCGTGAGGTACGAACCAACCCTGTTGATAGGGATTGGACTCTACACAACCGTACCATTCGGTGGTTCGGGCGTTCTCGGGCCATGCCATCCACGAGCCGTCTGCTTTACGGGGACGGAACCAGCCCTTCTCCTTATCAAAGATATTGCGATACGCCTGGCTTTTCTTTTGGAATTCAGCCGTATTCTCTTCCTTGCCAAGTGCAGCTGCCAGTTGCGAGACGCACCAGTCTGTATAAGCATATTCCAGGGTATGTGAGATGCTGAGTTCCGAAGGGGTATACCCCAGTTTATCGTTCCCGAAAACTTTGGAGGTATTCTTTGCATACCTGTATGCTTTATCCGTATCAAAAGTGCGTATCCCTTTATATAAGCATCAGCCAGTATGGAGAGTGCCGGATTCCCTAACATACATCCTGAATAGGCATTCATAATTTCCCAGCGTTCATAATACTCCCGGCCACTTTATTCAGCAAGTGTAATGAGGGAGTTCAGTTCATCACTGACCAGGGCAGGATTAATGATGGTCTGTAGAGGGAACTGACTCCGGAAGACATCCCAGCCGCTGAAAATAGTCCGTTTGGTGAATGCACCTCCGGTAGAATAAATTTTACCGTCGCCTCCCGTATAACGTTCGTCGGCATCGGTGTATATCCTGGGATCTATCATGGTGTGATACAGGGCCGTATAGAAAATGGTCCTCTCATCATCGGTTCCTCCGGATATTTTTATCCGGCTCAACTCTTCATTCCATTGTCGGTAAGCCTCTGCTTTTACATCCTCGAAACTTAAGGCAGCTATTTCAGTATTGAAATTATTTTCCGCACCTTTCATATCTACAAAAGAGATCCCCACTTTGAGCGTCACCTCTTCTTCGCTCCGGGTTGAAAATTCCGTATAAAAACCCAGGTACTTACCCCGGAGCTCATCTTTTCCGGTTATTACCGGAGCTTCCGCTACCCTTTTCAGGTAGGGAACCCGGATCACATCATCTTTTTTCCGGCTCCAGCTATCAGGGATCTCAGCACTCCAGAACCCGTAGTTCTCCAGCGGTTTGCTGAACTCACCAAAGAAGTATAGGGTATAATCTACGTTCCCTTCTCCGTCGCCCCAGCCCCCTCCTTCGGGAGTACATTTTATCCATCCCCGGATCCTGTTTTCATCTACCACCTGTATGTATTGTTCAACGGATGTTCCGCCCACCCTGCGGGCAAGGTCTATCTGGATACGGGAGGTCTCATTTTCGGGGAATGTAAATTTTAGTATACCGCATCGGGGTGTTGCGCTGCTTTCGGCCTTTATCTGATAATCGGTAAGCTCTACTGAGTAAAATCCGGCCCGGGCCATTTCAGAACTCTTATCATAACGGGAACGATACCCGGTAATACTTCCATCTTCTTTTCCGGCTATCTTTTTCAACTCCCCGGTTGTCGGCATCACCAGGAAGTTGCCCAGATCCCTAAATCAACCCACTCCGCTCATCTGGGTAAAAGTAAAACCTTCGATGGTTTGGTGTTCATAACTATATTCGGGGCTGTTATCGCCTCCGGTAATTGTATTGTGGCTTACCTGTACCATTCCATAAGGAGTGGTTGCTCCCGGAAACGTTTTACCCAACCCGTGATAGGCTCCTGCGGCCGAAATGCTGGTACTTGCCCCGATAAAGGGGTTCACATACTCTGCCGGTGATAGGGGATGGGTGCTGCGCTGGGTTTCCGAGCAGGAGGTTAACCCGAAGATCAGGTAGACCAGGAATAGCTTGAAAATGTTCCGGTTGTGTATCATATATTTTATTTGTTTATAATTGACAGACTGTATATTACCTCTCTGAGTAAGCTTTCTTTTCACCTCTTTATCACTCATTCGTTATTAATTTCAGGGTTTTCAATCCGAAACGGGGCATGGCTACTTCCACCTCTGTTCCCTCTTCTGTATATAGGGTAGGAAGAGTAGATAATGTATTCCCGTTCAGGTCTGTTTCTGCCACTTTCGATAGAGAAGTGCCGAACTTTATAACTTTGGGAGAATCATTTCCGTCGGCATTGAAGAGTCTCATAATGATACCTTCGTCACACAAATACGAGGTTACTATTTCATAACCGGTTTCCTCCACATTTATCAACGAAATATTTTCAGGCTTTGCCTCCCTTTGGAAGGAGGGAATGAGCGGTTCATCCCATCGCAGGCTCTCAGTATGAATATGAGAAGTATTCCACTCTTTGCTGTGAGGGATCACTGCAAACCGGATATGGGTCGGGCCTTCAATGGGATAATCACGGCCCCACAGGCCGTTCCCGGAGAACTGTACGGTAAGTCCAAGTGGGAAATTTTCTCCGTACGAGTAGGAAGTCGTGTGGTCTGAGAGCAGCGAAAAGCCATATTCACCTTTTTGATTTGTAAGATCCACCCAATTTAAGATTATAGTGTGTTTGATCCCATCCCAGGTATTGAAATGTGTGTTCTCCAGTTCACTGCGGCAAACATCAAAAGGAGCATTTTTATAGAGAACGGGTGCATTCAGATCTACGGGAAAAAGTACATTGAGTTTGAACCGGTCGTCGTAGAAGGCCCGGCGGTTATTAGCGTAGGCATCGGTCTGATAATATTCACCGATACCCACATTGCTCTTCCAGTCGATAGTAAGGTCAAAATCTATTTTTCGTTGCCCTTCTTGGATGATAATGGTCTGGGTAAAAGGATGCGAAGCTATCTCTCCCTCTATCCGGACACTTTTTTCGAAAGGATTCTCCTGCACGACGGACACTACGGCAGGCTTTTCTATGGACGAATGGAACAAACCTTCGTCATAGAAGAACCCGTGTAGTTCGCCGATGTTAAATTCGCTGTTGTTATCTGAAAACTCTCTGTTACCCTCTTTTTTAGCTATAAGGCTTTTAATAACACCCCCTTTTAACGGATCAATGACGATCCGGTACATACTGTTCTTCAGTACTATTTCCTCCTCTCCTGCTGCGGATTCGATCTTACGTCTGTTTCCTGCTCTTTTATCGGGTACCACATAATAGATAGCATATCCGAAAGCGGGCACCTCTGCTTCGAATACGAGAAACGATCTGCTATCTTCCGTTTTAATAAAGGTTTCTGTTCTCTTACCGGTGGCATCCGTAACCTTCAGGTTCACTCCCGTAAAGTTCCCGGGCAGTTCCGCAGAGACTATTTCACGCTTGGGAACACCCAGCGTATTGTATACCCGGAGATAGGTCCTCTTTGTACCGGTTTTACCGGTTGTAAAGCTATCCGATGCTTCTTTTAGGATATTACCGCAGGCCAGGTTGGTCGCCTGGGTCCAGTCCCGAATTTCATCGGCCCATGTCTTCTGTCCGTGTAAACGATTATAAGGTACGATCCATGAGTCGTGATGCTGGGCTAACATTAAAGTACGCCATGCCTCGTCCAGATCTTCCTGTTTGTAGCGGTATCCGTTAGAAAGATTGGCTATTACACCCATCTTCTCAGCCATGACCAGGTTGTTCTCGGATTGACGTACCTGTCTGGCTATCCGTTGCAGGATCTGGCTACCCCACATCAGGCTGACACGGATATCTTCCTGTGAAAGGTGGTAATTATCATCCGTTCTACCGTTGGATATCTATTCAAAATATTCTCTCCACGTAACATAGACAGAGTTATTTTTAATGCTGTCTCCCGTACCTATCCAGGGGACTCTTCTCCAACCCGCATCCTGATAAGTCATACCCACCGGATGCTCTATTCCATCGTTGAAACAGGCTTGCAGGTAACCGGTTTCATTGCCCCAGGCGGTAGTCTGCCATACGGAATTAGGCTCCAGCTCCTCACAGGCATACCTGGGTACAGTGAGTATGGAACTACCATCCGGCCCGGTCCAGTTCACCAACTTATCCCCATACGGTGCCGTGTATCCTCCCCAACAGGTATTGAGACATTTCAGTACGACATACCTGAAACCAAATTGAGTCAGTATTTGTGGCAGGCTACTGGTAAAGCACGGCTCTTCTACCACATAGGTGACAAATTCAACTTCCGGAAAATGGTTCCGAATACTTTGGATACCGTAGCCAAAGTGGCGTATAATACTCTCTCCGGATACATTATAACAGTAAGGTTGAGCATAAGCAGGGTTGGTGAATTCTACCCGTTTATCGGTTGCGATCCTGCGGAAACGTTCATAATCTTCCGGTGTTCTTACTGCTACCGTATCCCAGGTCTCGGGTTCTATTTCCAGGCCCATTCTCCACCAGGGATATTCCGAGAGCAGCTCTGTTATATAGCGGGTTTTCCATTCCACCGGATAATGACCATAGATACCTCCGTGGTATCTATCCACAAAATAGACTTGCTGTCCGTAGACCAGGGTATATACTACACAGGATAGTAGTATAAAAAAGGTGTGTTTCATGGTTTATATAAATTAAGTATCAGACTGAATGATGCAAAAAAACTGCTGTTACAAATGTAGTAGCTAAAAGGTAGGAGTGATATCCGTAGTAGAGAGCAAAGTAGATTAACAGAAAGGATATATCTCTGTTAATTAGTGTTTTATGTTTTTAAACTAAATGGATTTAGTAAATAGCGTAGAGGCACTTTTAAAGGAAAAAGCGTTGTCACTGCTGAATCCTGTAACGTTTTAACGGGATATTTAAGGTAAGGATGAATAGATAGAAAAGAGTCCCGGAGGGCAAATTCCGGCTCAAAAAAGCGAACCGATCTTTTTTACCTGCTCTTCAAACAGATCACCTTCCGTTATCGCGTTCTTTTTTATTTTGCTTTTATAGTTATAGATTGTCTGTGTGGAGAGGCGAAGTTGCAAAGCGATCTGAGCCACATCCGTGATCCCTAAACGGATCAGGGCAAAAATACGTAACTCAGCATTGAGTTGTGATTTCGGTAGATTAAATCGTTTATCAGGCTTTAGCAATAAATTGAATTTTTCTACAAAGTCAGGATAGAGTTCCAGGAAGGCTTTATTGAAGTTTGTATAAATATCTTCCATCTCTTTCTCAAAACTACCGGAGGAGGATTTATACAGTTCATGGATCAGCCCCGCTTTGATCTTGAGGGTTACATCTTTCCTGTATCGTTCCAGCTTGTCAATGTAAACAGAGTTTTGATTGATAAAGTATCCGATGTATTTCTCTTTTATGATATTCGCCTCATCCAGCCGTTTATTAAGTTCTATCAATTCTTCGTTTTTCTGCAAAAGAACCTCTCTGGTCCGTATGATGATCTTCTTTTGATTATAATTGAAGTACAAAGCGATGACCAGGGCAATAACGATCAACGTGATAAAAACAGCATACAGACGCAGGTTTTGTTTCTGGTGCTCTATTTTTTTTGCAGGTAGGTGTTTTCAATAATGGGTTGTACCCGTGCAATAACGCTGTTCTTAAAACGGGAATTGAAAAAATTAGCATCTTCCAGGGCTACTTTAATATACGTATAAACGCGGTTCGTCCTGCCGTCCTGGTAAAGCCTGGTAGCCAGCGAAAGTAAAGCCTCGTTCTCTTTAACGGCCAGCTGAGTATCGGTAATAGCGGCCAGCAGTAAATAATACTTTTCCTCTTCTTCATTCCCTGCCAAAGCATACACTTTTGCCAGGCTCATGGCTGCCATCGCATAAGCATGTGTTTCGGGTTGTTTTTTCCCAAAGGAGGTAAGCAGTAACTTAAGGGCCTCCTGATAATTACCGGCCTCCTGCAACCGGAAGGCATATTCTTTGTTATATTCATCCGATTCACTATCCAGTAAACCGATCACTTCATTCCGGTAAAAATTAATTTCTTCCATATATGGTCCGGAATATTTTGCGTCGGCCGTATATTTGATCAGGTTTTCGTAATATCGGATGTAGGTCCAGCAATACCTGCATTTTAAATAGCCGGGAAGAGTCTCGTACACAACCGACCTGAGTATCCCGTGAGCCTGGATGAACAAACCTGAGAGGGAGTAGACGAACGCCAGTTCAAGCCTGCTTTCATTCAACAGAGCATCATTCCCGAGTTTTTGGGTAATTTCTATATTTTCATGAATATAACATTCGGCTGAGTCACAAATTAAGGTCTGGTAGTGAGAAATGATCTCATTATTTATATAATATATACTTGTTAAGTCCCGGAGTTTATTTTTTTTGCTGTTTCAATCCGCATATATCCGCCTCTTTTTTCTCTTCATATACAGCCCGTTCACTGAGTGTCTGGTCCAGGACTTTCAGGAGAGAATCTATTCTGCCGGCCGGATAAATCTCAAAAAAAGGAGCTCCTATTAAATAGATAAATATGAGTAGTTTTTTCATCAGGTTTATTTCTTTAAAGATACAAACAGTGCCTCCGTTAAAAGCTGAAACATAGCTATAAATTAACTGTTCCCGGGTGTTTTTCCTTACTTATTTTATAAGTGCCTGTTGTATAGGAATGGAACGAGATACTAAGTTCTGCTTACACGGTTACTTCATTGATCAATACCTTTCCACTGATAAAATCCTGTATATTTTGTAAAGTCGTGGAAGCTATATTCTCCAATGCCTCCCGGGTAAAGAAAGCCTGGTGAGACGTTACAATTACATTGTTAAAGGAGAGCAGGCGCGCCAGTACATCATCATCAATAATGCGGTCTGACTGGTCTTCGTAAAAGTACTCGTTCTCCTCTTCGTATACATCCAGTCCGGCCGAACCTATCTTTTTGTTCTTCAATCCCTCGATCAGGGCGGTCGTATGGATCAGCTGTCCGCGTCCGGTATTGATGATCATCACTCCATCCTTCATCTTGCTGATCGAGTAATCATTGATCAGGTATTTCGTTTCGGGTGTAAGCGGGCAGTGCAGGGAGATGATATCTGAGTAACGATAGAGTTCATCCAGGCTCGTATAAACCACCTGGTTCTCCCGCGCAAAATTATGATCCGGGTAAATGTCGTAGGCTAAAATATTCATACACAATCCCCGCAGGATATGGATCAGTACTTTGGCGATCTTTCCGGTACCGATAATACCCGCTGTCTTTCCATGCATATCAAACCCCAGTAATCCGTTCAGGGAGAAGTTCCCGTCGCGAGTGCGCCAGGCGGCACGGGGAATTTTCCGGTTGAGCGAAAGCATCAGGGCTACCGTATGCTCTGCCACAGCATAAGGCGAGTAGGCAGGTACCCGTACCACTTTCAGCCTGCCCTGCGCAGAGGTAATATCTACATTATTATATCCTGCACATCGCAGCGCCAGTATATGCACCCCGTTATCCACCAATGCATCAATAATAGCGGTATCGATCGAATCGTTTACAAAGATACATACGGCATCCACACCTTTGGTCAGCACTACATTGTGGAGGTTCAGGTGTCCTTTGAAATATTTTATCTCAAACCCGTACTTAATGTTGATCTCATTGAAGGAGGCCTCGTCATAAGGCTGTGTACCGAAAAATGCGATTGTAAAAGACATAACTTACTTTTTTTTCATAAACACCCCTAAAGGTATAAAGTTTATCCGGATATTCCTTCCGGTAGCCCGGTTATTTGAGGGAAATTATTGCATAACGGTGGTGAATGATATCGGGGGATATATAAAAGAAGGGCTGCCCACTTACGGACAGCCCTTTTTATGATGGATCACATGGATCAATTAATCTTCCAGGTCAACACCCCACTGCTGTTTAGCCAGACGCTTGTAGTTGTTATATCTCCATTTGGCGTTTTCCTTAGCAGCCGCAAACAGATCGGCAGCCTCTTCCGGATACTGTTTTAACAGCGAAGTATAACGTATCTCGCCTTTGAGGAAGTTCTCGAAGTTATCCCAGTTCGGCTCTTTGCTATCCAGGGTGAACGGATTCTTTCCTTCAGCTTCCAGTGCCGGGTTGTAACGCCACAGGTGCCAGTAACCACATTTAACCGCAGCAGCCTGCTCAGCCTGTGCTTTACCCATACCCTGACGGATACCGTGGTTGATACAAGGTGCATACGCAATAATCAGTGAAGGTCCGTCATACGCTTCAGCTTCGCGGATCGCTTTCAGCGTCTGAGCCTGGTCAGCACCCATTGCGATCTGGGCTACATATACATACCCGTACGTAGAGGCCATCAGACCGAGGTCTTTTTTACGAATCCTCTTACCGGATGCAGCAAACTTAGCGATAGCACCTACCGGAGTAGCCTTGGAAGACTGGCCTCCTGTGTTGGAGTAAACCTCCGTATCCACAACCAGTACATTCACATTCTTGCCGGATGCCAGTACATGGTCAAGACCACCGAAACCGATATCGTAAGCAGCACCGTCACCACCGATGATCCACTGTGACTTCTTGATCAGGTATTTGCTCAGGGATGCAATCTCCTTGCACAGGTCGCAGTCGCAGGCTTTCACCAGCGGAGTGATCTTCGCTTCCAGTTCGATGGTTTTTGCTGCATCATTCATGCTGCCTATCCATTCACGGAACAACTCTTTCAACTCTTCCGAACAGCAGTCGCAGCTCTGAGCCTGGGTCATCAGTTTAACCAGGCGTTCACGCATCTTTTCAACTGCCATGGTCATACCCAGACCATACTCTGCAAAGTCTTCAAACAGTGAGTTTGCCCATGCCGGACCCCTTCCCTGTTCATTCTTTGTATAAGGAGTAGAAGGTACGGAACCCGAATAGATAGAAGAACATCCGGTAGCGTTGGTAACCATTTCACGATCACCGAACAGCTGAGAGATCAGTTTTATATACGGAGTTTCCCCACAACCCGAACAAGCTCCTGAGAACTCGAAGAGCGGAGTGGCGAACTGAGAGTTCTTCACATTGACTTTGATATCTACCAGGTGTTGTTTGGTCTTTACCTCTTCCGCACAGAATTCCCAGTTAGGTACTTCACCCAGCTGCGATTCCAGGCTAACCATTTCAAGGGCTTTACCCTGTTTGTTACCCGGACACACATCCACACAGTTACCGCAACCCGAACAGTTCAGTACATCCACCTGCACACGGAAGGTCATACCGGCAAATACTTTACCTACTGCCTTGAGGGTATCGTTGAACGGAGCTTTCGCCTGTTCTGCTTCATCCAGTACGAACGGACGGACCGAAGCGTGAGGACAAATATACGCACACTTGTTACACTGGATACAGTTGCTGGAGATCCATGTCGGAACGAAGGCTGCCATACCCCGTTTTTCATATTTGGCAGTACCCTGTTGCCAGGTACCATCTTCGATACCTACAAAAGTAGAGACCGGAAGCAGGTCGCCATTCTGTGCATTGATCACTTTTACAACGTTCTCGATAAATTCCGGAGCTTTACTTCCTTCGTTCTCTTCGTCAGCCAGGTTAGCCCATGCCGGATCTACAGTGAGTTGTTTATATTCACCACCGCGGTCAACCGCTGCATAGTTCTTGTTCACAATATCTTCACCCTTCTTACCGTAAGATTTGACGATGAATTTCTTCATCTGTTCAATTGCCAGATCAACCGAGATCACCTGGGTGATGCGGAAGAAGGCAGACTGAAGGATCGTGTTGGTACGGTTACCCAGTCCGATTTCCTGAGCGATCGCCGTTGCATTAATATAGTAAACAGAGATATTTTTCTGTGCAAAATAACGTTTTACCTTGTTCGGCAGATGCTCAGCCAACTCCTCTTCGTTCCAGATGGTATTCAGCAGGAAGGTACCGTTCTCACGCAGACCGCATGTAACATTATACATTCTCAGGTAAGCCTGTACGTGGCAGGCAACGAAGTTCGGTGTATTTACCAAATAGGTCGAACGGATCGGAGAGTTCCCGAAACGAAGGTGCGAGCAGGTGAAACCACCCGACTTTTTAGAGTCATACGAGAAGTATGCCTGGCAATATTTATCTGTGTTATCACCGATAATTTTTACGGAGTTCTTATTGGCACCTACCGTACCGTCGGAACCCAGACCGTAGAATTTAGCTTCGTATATTCCGTCGCTATCCAATACCAGTTCTTCTTTCGGAGGAAGCGATGTAAAGGTAACATCATCCACAATACCGATCGTGAACTGATCTTTCGGAGTCGGAAGAGCCAGGTTCTCAAATACGGATACGAACTGAGCCGGAGTGATATCTTTCGAAGAGAGACCATACCGTCCGCCCACGATCACCGGAGCATTCTCTTTTCCGTAGTAGCAGTTCTTCACATCTAAGAACAACGGTTCGCCTGTAGCACCCGGTTCTTTGGTCCTGTCAAGAACAGCAATCCGTTTTGCTGTTTTAGGAACAGTAGCCAGGAAGTGTTTGGCAGAGAAGGGCCGATACAGGTGTACAGCCACCAGACCCACTTTCTCACCCTGTGCTGTCATATAGTCGATCGCTTCACGGGCAGCTTCGGTAGCCGAACCCATCGCGATCACCACACGGTCTGCATCTTCTGCACCGTAATAGTCGAACAGACCATATTTACGGCCGGTGATGGCAGAGAGTTCTCTCATATACTCTTCCACAATTTCGGGAACAGCATCGTAATATTTGTTGCAGGATTCTCTGTGCTGGAAGTATACATCCGGGTTCTCAGCCATACCGCGTGCAACAGGATTTTCCGGGCTAAGCGCACGGGCACGGAATTCAGCCAGTGCTTCCTGGTCGATCAGGTGAGCCAGGTCTTCGTTCTCCAGCATTTCGATCTTCTGGATCTCGTGCGAAGTACGGAAACCATCAAAGAAGTTCAGGAACGGAACCCGTGACTTGATGGTAGCCAGGTGCGCTACGGCCGCAAGGTCCATTACCTCCTGTACGGAACCTTCTGCCAGCATCGCAAAACCGGTCTGGCGGACAGCCATTACATCCTGGTGGTCACCGAAGATAGATAGGGCGTGTGAGGCCAGTGCACGTGCTGATACGTGGAATACACTGGGTAACAATTCACCCGCGATTTTATACATATTGGGGATCATCAGGAGCAATCCCTGTGAAGCCGTATAGGTAGTAGTTAGGGCACCTGCCTGCAAAGAACCGTGAACAGCACCCGCTGCACCACCCTCTGATTGCATCTCCTGAACCAATACGGTCTCGCCAAAAATGTTCTTACGTCCTGCCACAGCCCATTCGTCTATATATTCAGCCATTGTAGATGAC
>JAJPZL010000367.1 GCA_021204375.1 Bacteroides sp. | reverse complement strand
GCCAAAAGCAATTTTGAATATTTTCACATTCTTTCGTACAATTATCCATTTAAAGCCGTCTGAATAACCCTTACGTTTGCAACATGATTTTTTATGAGTTCTCTCTGGATTAACATGCGCAGAGATTACCTGATTATATTACGTTAAACTAATTTTTATTATGAAAAACAGCAAAGGTAGAAAACAGCTGTCAATCAGCGTGGGGTATCTCCCCAGATTATTTCTTATTGCTCTGTTATCAGCGGCAAGCGTAAGTGTATGGGCCCAGACCAAAACAGTATCGGGAACGGTGGTGGACCAGACAGGAGAAACCATTATCGGTGCTAATGCATTAGTAGCAGGTACCACTAACGGGACCATTACCGATATAGATGGTAATTTTTCACTCTCCAGTGTTCCGGAAGATGGGACTTTGTAGATCAGCTTTATCGGATATGTAACACAGAGTGTTTCCGTAAAGGGAAAGAGCAACATTCAGGTAGTACTCTAGGATGACTCTAAGGCTTTGGATGAACTGGTCGTAGTTGGGTATGGTGTTCAGCGTAAAAGTGATATTACAGGAGCGCTGACGCAGGTAACTGAAAAGCAGATCAAACAACGTCCTGTTCAGAATGCATTGCAGGCTATGCAGGGAAAAGCTCCCGTGGTAGATATCACTTCCAACAACCGTCCGGGGGAATTGGGTGAAGTGCGTATCCGTGGTAACCGTTCGTTGAATGCAGACAATGATCCGCTCTACGTAGTAGACGGAATTCCGCTTACGGCAGGATTCATTGCCGATATTAACTCGAACGACATTGCTTCTATGGAAGTTCTGAAGGATGCTTCTGCAACGGCTATCTATGGTTCGCGCGGTGCAAACGGTGTGGTACTGATCACTACCAAGAAGGGTACTGCGGGTAAAGTAACGATTAACTATGACGGTACCGTAACTTTCTCCAGGATCAATTCCATGACTGACTGGATGAACTCAGGACAGTTGATGGACTGGACCCGTCAAAGCCAGATTAACGGAGGAACGTACGGGGGTGCCTATGGTACGGCTCCCGACCCCAATTACGAACGGGGCTGGTATGGTAACGAAAGTTATATGGACCGTGTTTTCCGCAACGGATTTGAGTTCAATGCAGATGGTACGCCGGTCCTGCGTCAGGTTACAGCAGAAGAGAAAGCGATGGTGTATGCAGATATGGTCCCGGTATATAACTCCGACAAGGTATTTACACAGAACTGGACGGACCTGATTACCCGTACGGCTCTGACCAACAATCACCAGGTCTCTCTTTCAGCCGGTTCGGATAATTCCCGCCTCTATATGTCGTTTGCTTACCTGAATCAGGAATCACCTATGATAGACCAGGATTTTGAGCGTTTTACCGTAAATATAAACGGAGAAATATCCCCGCGCAAATGGCTGAAAGTAGGAATGGCGCTGAATGCATCCCACTCTATCCAGAACTACGGTATTATAAATAACTCAACCAATAGTGTGGCTAAGGACTCTTACGGTTTGGCGGTCAATATGATGCCTTATGCACCGGCTTATGATGAGGAAGGCAACGTCTTAATAGCCCAGACAGGTGTTTCTCAACACAACCTGTTGGTAAATATCAATGAGTCCGTGAATGAGAACCGTAGCTACAGTACGATGTTCAGTTCGTTCGCTGAAGTAACTTTATTGCCCTGGCTGAGATTGCGTACTAATTTCGGATCTCAGTTCAGGAATTCCCGCAACGGTAGTTTCCAGGGAGAGAACTGGACCAATCCGCTGAATGTGGCTCCTTCCGGTAATCCGTTGGTAGCTTACAATAGACATAAACAGGAACTCTCCTGGACACTGGAAAACCTTATCTACATTAACAAAGATTTTGGTGATATCCACTCACTGGGAGTGACTCTTCTGCAATCGGCAGAGAAGGCACGGAATGAAGATCTGAACGCCCGGGCTTACGAGGTTACCTATCCTACCTCTTTGTGGTATAATCTATGGGCATCCAAAACTTCGGATGGTACGTTTGGCTCCAGCTTCTCGGAGCAGACCCGTGCCTCTTACATGGGACGTATCAACTACTCCCTGATGGATAAATATCTGGTTACTCTTACCGGTCGTTATGACGGTGCTTCGGTACTGGCAGCAGGGAACAAATGGGACTTCTTCCCTTCGGCAGCTATAGCCTGGAAACTGGATCAGGAAGATTTTATGCAGAGATTTGATTGACTGGATCAGTTAAAGGTCCGTGTGGGTTACGGGGTTACAGGTAACTCGGCTGTAAAACCTTACACGACTACAGGATCTATGACATCCGGAGGTGCCAGTATTCCTTTTGGAACAGGAGGTGTTTCCAGCAATACCCCGGGGGCTAAAGCAGATGTAATGCCCAATGTAAATCTAGGGTGGGAGAAAACGGCTTCGACCAATATCGGTCTGGATTTCGGTGTGCTGAACAATCGCATTTCGGGTTCATTGGAATATTATATCTCCAAAATATCCGACCTGTTGATGGACCGCAGTGTTAGTTCTGTAATAGGGTATGTATCCTTGCAGGATAATGTAGGTAAGACGCAGAATAAGTGGATTGAGATCGCCCTCTCTACCGTGAATGTGCAGACCCGTAACTTTACTTTCCGTACGGACTTTACCTTCTCACTGAACCGTGAAAAGATCGTAGAACTTTCGGACGGTAACCTGGAAGACAGAAGTAAAAGCTGATTTGTGGGTCAACCGCTGCGGGTAGCCTGGAACTACAAATATGAACGTTTGTGGCAGGACACCCCGGAAGACCAGGAGTTAATGGCTATTTATAGTGCCTGTGGTCTGAACTATATTCCGGGACAGGCCAAAGTAGCAGACCAGGATCTTATTTTAGTACCGGAAGGGACAGAAGGCTTAAAAACCGTAACACTGACGGATGGAAGTACCCGCACCTTCCTGGATAACGGATTCGGTACTATCGATATTGAGGATAAGAAAGTATTGGGTTCTTTCAGCCCGGACTGGGTAGGAGGTATGAATATAGCACTGACCTATAAGAACTGGGAGCTTAACTCATTTATCTATTCCCGTATGGGTAATATCTACTTCGGACGTTTACAGACATATGGCCGTCGTGTGGAAAAAGATGTATGGAGTCCGGAAAATCCGGGTGGAAAGTATCCACAGCCTACTACAGCCGCACATAACAGTTTGAATTATGCCATGAACTATACCAAAGCCAATATGGTGATCGTACGTAATATTGCTCTCTCTTATACAGTACCGGACTAGTTCCTGCGTAAGATTGGCTTGAGCAGTGCTCAGGTGTATGCCCAGGTACTGAACCCGTTCATCTTTGGTAACGAACTGGTGAAGTTATGTATCAACCCGGACGATACTACCGGATGGGATAAAATGGGAAATAATGATACAAATGCAGTGGGAGGTCAGACCAACAACACAGCTATTACCCGTAGTTATATATTGGGAGTACGTTTCGGATTCTAATAGTTTATTTATAAAATAAAAAGCGATATGTAAAATATATATTAGGTTTAATAGTTGCCGTAGCAGACTTCTCCTGTACAGACAAGTTTCTGGAAGAGAAGATGGTTGCTACTATTACACAGGACTATTTTGAGACAGAACAGGGGCTGGAACAGCTTATTGTAAGTACCTATAATGCGATGCGTTATAAATATTCAGAGAGCTTCGGGATCATGAACCTGGAGATCGGGCACGATATGGGAGTTGCCCAGGGAGGACTTACCAGAGATAATTATTCTCCCAGTGTATGGGCTCCCTCGGGTGGAACCGGTACAAGCCTGGCAGATTTTATGGGACACCACCAAACCAATATGCAGGGTATGTACCCGATGATCAACGATTGTAACCGGGCCATTGAAACGATCCGTTCCGGAGCAGGACAGAGTAAATTTGCTACGGATGAAGCGTATGCCAATATGCGTCTTTCCGAAGCACTTTTTAACCGGGCTATGTGCTACCACGCTCTTAACAGTTTAATAGGAGATTTTTATGCAAGAACAGATTATACGATAGCTTTACCCAGCAATTATAATTTTCCCCGTACTCCTTCAAAAGATATCTATGAGATGATGATCGCTGACCTGAGATATGGATGGGAGAATCTTCCGGAAACAGTTACTACCAGTGAATTCGGACGTATTACTAAATATGCTGCCGCTCATTTCCTGGCCAAACTCTATTTGCAGCGTGCCCAGGGAGTGAAGTATGGCACTTCGGAATATGGCCGGAATGCGGATGGTACCATTGATACTTCTAATCCTAACTCTTATTTAGGTATGCTTTATAAAGGAGGGAATGAGACTTCGGATCTGGACTCCTGTATCTATTTTGCTTCGCAGGTGATCAATAGTAGTAACTATGAGCTGGAACCCGATTTTCATAATATCTTCAGACGGGAAGTAGATGATTATTCCAATGAGAGCAGTAAAGAAGTGATTCTGGTCGCTGTATTTGGGGCCGGGAGTGCTGATAATACCCGTTACGGAATGAGAGCGATAGCCTATTTTTCTTCCTCTTATGTAAATTCCAAATGGGGTATTCCCACTGCTTTATAGGAATATGGCACAAACCCACAACCCGGAGTCCATAACAACGACTGGGGGTATGATGTCTATACCAACAAGTTTGCAGATTCCCGTTACCAGAAAACATTCCGTCTGGAATTTAAAGCCGGATTGTTGGGAGGTACCACTACAACGGCGGCTCCTAACCTGGATTATTATGATTATCAGGACGAGAACAATACCACGTATGTATGGACGCCGGAACAGGCAGACTATTTTAATACCTATATCCGCTCTACTTATACCAGACCCTCTTATAACCGTGCGGCTGTTGCCGGTGACCATAAGATCGGAACAGATAATATAGGGATTGCATTCCTGGAAAATACCAAGGCAACTGCTATTGACATAAAAGAGGCATTGGCACAACCGTTCGTTTTATTCGCCCGCTGGATAAAAGACGGAGATAAATATTACTATCGTCCTCCTGTACAGGCTGATGCAGAGTCATACGCCTATAATCCTCTGACCTACAACGGGCTGGATAGTGGTAGTTACCGGGCAGGACGTCCCAACAGCAGAAAATATGACGATCCTAACAGATCCGGAAACACTTCCTTCTATGGAACAAGAGATATGCCGGTATTCCGTCTGGCCGAAACATACCTGATCTGCGCCGAAGCTTATGGCCGGAAAGAGGGACCCAACTCGGCCAATGCGATCTCCGATATCAATGCGGTCCGTAAGCGTGCAGCCTACAAACCCGGTGAAGAACGGGCGGAAATATTGGCTTACCTTTATCCGGGAAGCGAAAATTTACCGGAAGCAGAGAGAACCTATCCTTACCCGGTAGTAACCGATATAACAAATACGATGTTGGTAGATGCGAGTTACTGGGATGGTGGATCGGCTAATTCAATAGCTGAAAATTATCCGCCGACCGCCACCAGTGATATGGATCGTTTTCTCCATTTCATCTATAATGAACTTGGTCGTGAGTTCAATCAGGAAATGCTCTACCTGGAACGTCTTCACCATTCAGGCTTACAAGCTGAGCGTATCAGTTATCATCACCAGTTAGCTACCAGCGACAGAACTTTGCGTTGGGATATGGCCGATAATGTACTGGAAGACGGACGCGGACAAACCGGAATCGGCAAAGGATACTTTCAACCCTTCCATACCTTGAAACCGATCCATCAGTCCTTTTTGGATCTGTTGACGGATGAAGACGGTAAGCACCTGGATGCAAATGCAAAAAGTGCCTATCAGAATTATGGTTATTAATTAATAACATATTAATTTATATGATTATCCGCATGATGTCCGTTGATTTATTGAACATCATATGAAT
>JAJPZL010000466.1 GCA_021204375.1 Bacteroides sp. | reverse complement strand
CTATTTACCATCTGCCTATAAATTTGCCGGTAGAGAATTAATGAAAAACTTAATAACCAAATTAATTTTACCATGAGAACAAAACAACAATGGATGCTACTCCTTTTATCCCTGTTTGCTTTTCAGGCTTGTACTACGGATGATGTATCTTTCCCGGAAGAAGGGGGACCGGGAGATTCGGAGAACACATTCGTTATTCCGGATCCTGCCTTCGGAGAATATCTGCGGTATAACAATATAACCGGTGTATATGCTTCGATCTCCACTGAAGGAGGTACTACAACAGTATCTTATTATATTGATATAGAAGAGGCCGCTACCTACAGTGGAGAAATAAACCTGAATAAAAGCCAGACCTTTATTAACCGGTTGATCGAGGGAGGTCTGACAACTGCTGAAGATAAAATAGCCAACCTGGACGGTATTCAGTATTTTCCGGGAACTACTTCACTGGTACTTACCTCCAATGAACTTACTTCGTTAGATGTTACCAACCTGGTGAACCTGGAAACCCTGAATATGAATAACAACTGGGTTCCGGAACTGGATCTCACTCAAAACACCCGACTGGTTACCTTAAGTTATAACGGCAGTTCCAGTGTCAATGCTCCGGAAGTCAGTAAACTATCCAGTATTGATCTGACTAAAAATATATTACTGGAGAGCCTGACCGTGCGGAACCATGAACTGACTTATATTGACCTTTCCAACAACACCCGATTAAAAGAGGTAGACTTATCAGGAAACACAGGCGACCCGCTCACTATTCCGGAAGATATCTATAACAACCTCACCACAGCAATAGGGGTTCAACCGGGGAATGTTACTCCTCCCGACCAGGGAGGTTATTATACAGTAAGTGACAAAGCACTGGGAGAATATCTTTATTACCGCCTGCAGGGTATGGACATCATTCAACAGGATGGAAATACTTACAAGATAGATAAAGAGAAAGCAGCTACCTATACCGGCGAACTGCAACTATCCAAAGCCTCCGCTTATTTAACCGAACTGGAAGAGGCAGGCGTAGAAACAGCACATACCAAAATCACCCATACAGATGGTTTACAGTGGTTCACAGGTATTACCGGTCTGACACTGACCTCTAATGAACTCACAATGCTGGATCTGACAGCGCTGGTAGATCTGGAATCCGTAACCCTGAATAATAACTGGATCGGTGAGCTGGATGTAACTAAAAATACCCGGCTGATTAATCTCACTTACAACGCCAGTTCCAGTAGTTCGGCACCGGAGAACAGTAAGCTTACAGCCATTAACCTGACTCAAAACACACAGCTTACTACACTCAGTCTGTAGAACCACGCTATTTCAGCTATTGACCTCTCTGCCAACATAGCCCTTACCAGTGTGAACCTGAGTGGTAATACAGGAGCACCCTTTACCATTCCCGAAGAGATATACAACAACCTTATTACGGCAGAAGGAGTAGAGCCCGGTAGTATGACAACCGATCTATATACAATTACTGATCAGGCTTTTGCAGAATACCTCAACTACAGGCTGGCAGGACAGGGTATTATTGTAAAAGAGGGTAATACTTACCAGATAGATAAGGAGAAAGCAGCCGCTTATACCGGTGAACTACAGCTGTCCAAAGCAGCTGCTTACCTGACAGAGTTAAGTGAGGCAGGGGTAGAAACAGCCAGTACAAAGATCACTAATGTAGATGGGCTACAATGGTTTATAGGTGTTACCAACCTTATATTAACCTCCAATGAACTTACAACTATTGATCTGACAATATTGGTGAACCTTGAGTCTGTAACCTTGAATAATAACTGGATCGCCACATTGGACGTAACAAAGAACACAAAACTCACTGTGCTAAATTATAATGCCAGTTCCAGTAGTTCGGCACCTACTGATAGCAAACTGACAGCTATTGACCTAAGTAAAAATATATTGCTTACCACATTAAGCATGACCAATCATTCCATTTCGGCCATTGATCTCTCTGCTAACAAAGCCCTGACTTCTGTTAACCTGAGCGGTAACCCAGGAGCACCGTTTAAAATCCCGGCAGAAATCTACAACAACCTGACAATAGCCAATGGTGTAGAACCTGCCGATAACTGATACAAACATTTTAATAACTGTTCGCCATGATTTATATTGGAACTCTTATCGCTATACAGTTCATTGCACTGACGGCCTACTGATTATTTAAAAAATACCATGCCCAGGCAGTATTGCTCTTCAGCGGTCTGGCCATGCTGACCATTGCACTGGTACTGGGCTTTGATATTCCTGAGCTGAATCACTCTACCGGATTAAAAGGATTCGATCTTTTTAAAGTGATCCAGGAGACTTTCAGTTCCAAAGGGGCCGGTGTAGGGCTGATGATCATGACTATCGGAGGATTTGTGGCTTATATGAAACATATTAAAGCAAGCGATGCGCTGGTATATGTCTCCATGCAGCCTCTCTCCATTATCCGCAAGTATCCCTACCTGGCTACTTCACTGGTCATTCCCATCGGACAACTCCTGTTTATCTGTACCTCTTCTGCTACCGGACTAGGATTGCTACTTGTAGCCTCTATCTATCCGGTACTGGTAAACCTGGGAGTCAGTAAGCTCTCGGCTGTATCGGTTATCTCGGCATGTACGGTATTTGATATGGACCCGGCTTCTGCCAATACGGCACGGGCAGCCGAATTGATCGGGATGAATAATGTGATGTATTTCATTGAAAACCAGCTCCCGCTGACTATACCGTTAACTCTGTTACTGATGGTGCTTTATTACTTCAGTAATCGTTACTTTGATAAAAAAGAGGGAGTAATCAAACAGGAGGCGGTCAACAAAGAGGATTTTAAAGTAGATGTACCGCTTATTTATGCCATCTTGCCGGTACTCCCTTTAGTCCTGCTGATCGTGTTCTCCAAATATATCCAGCTTTTCAGTTTTTCAGTAGAACTGGATACTACTACGGCTATGTTCATGTCTTTCCTGGTAGCCATTATTTTCGAGTTGATCCGTCAGCGCAATATCAAGAAAGTATTTGCTTCCGTAAAAGCTTTCTGGGAGGGTATGGGTAAAGTATTTGCCAGTGTAATTACACTGATCGTAGCGGCAGAAGTATTCTCCCGGGGATTGATTAGCTTAGGCTTTATTGACGCTCTGGTAATGGCTTCCCAACACTTGGGTTTCTCAGGAGTAGGGATCGCTATCCTGATGACATTGCTTATTTTCGCAGCCTCCATGTTGATAGGAAGCGGGAATGTCTCTTTCTTCTCCTTTGGTCCGCTGGTACCTTCTATTGCAGCCAAAGTAGGACTCAGTGAAGCAAGCATGATCCTGCCTATGCAACTGGCTTCGAGCATGGGACGTGCGGCTTCCCCGATCGCCGGGGTAATTATTGCCATCTCTGAAATTGCAGGGGTATCCTCGTTCGACCTGGCACGCCGTAACCTGATCCCTCTCTCGGTGACTATGGTATTTATGTTGGTGTATCACTTCTTTATTATCGGATAAGATGAAACTTAGAATTCTGAAAAATGCAGATCTCTATGCCCCGGAAAAGCTGGGT
Source organism: Bacteroides sp. (assembly GCA_021204375.1). GTDB lineage: Bacteria > Bacteroidota > Bacteroidia > Bacteroidales > Bacteroidaceae > Bacteroides. The sequence goes on along the minus strand of JAJPZL010000466.1, from coordinate 2,335 downwards.
ATGAGAGATATATTGATATGCGGTGGAAAGATCGCCGCTATAGAGGATAAAATAGAACTGACCGGTATTCCTCATTCGGTAATAGATGCGGAAGGAGCCATCGTTACCCCGTGATTTATCGACCAGCATGTACATATTATCGGTGCGGGAGGAAAAAGCGGCTACTTCTCCATCACTCCCGAAGTGCAACCGGAAGAGCTGATTGCCTGCGGAACAACTACAGTAGTGGGAATGTTGGGAACCGATGGAATTACCAAAGAGCTCACCACCCTGTATGCCAAGTGTAAATCGCTGGAGCAATATGGACTGGAAGCCTATATGCTGACCAGTTACTTTGCCGTTCCTCCGAAAACAATTACTAAAAGTGTAACGGAAGATATGCTTTTTATTGACAAGGTTATCGGTTGTAAAGTAGCCATCAGTGACGAGCGCAGTTCTTTCCCCACTTTCCACGAGTTATTGCGGCTTATCAACCAGGTACATCTGGGAGGACTTACATCCGGCAAGCGAGGAGTACTGCACGTACATCTGGGAGTCCTGGGATCACGGATGGAGATAGTACTGGAACTGGTTCATACCTATCCCACCCTTATCAGTCATATCTCTCCGACCTATGTAGGCCGTACCCGGGAACTTTTCGAAGAGGCTATTGAATTTGCCAGGCTAGGAGGCTCTATTGATATCTCTACAGGAGGCACGAAATTCGATGATCCCTACAAAATGCTGCGGTACGGATTAGAGAAAGGAGTTCCCTTAGAAAAGATGACTTTCAGCAGCGACGGTAATGCCGGACTCAGCCGGAAAGACCCGGAAAGCGGAACAACCATTTTCTACAAAGCTCCTCTTCAACTGAATTTGCAACAGGTACAAAAACTAGTTCTGGATGCCGGAATGGCTATAGAGGATGCCATCCGGCCGGTTACGGCTAATCCGGCACTCAATATGAAGTTAAAGTCCAAAGGAGCTCTAAAGCCAGGCTACGATGCTGATCTCTGCCTGTTCAACCGGGATATGCAACTCCAGGGAGTAATAGCTGCAGGAGTTACCTGGATGGAGAACGGTGAATTAATTAAAAAAGGAAATTTCAGTTAATAGAAACAACATGAAAAACAATTAGATAATTATAGTACTGTTATCGCTCTGCATCGGGCTCCCGGCCTTCAGCCAGGAGTTTGAAAATGAGGATGTGGTACTGACCACAGCGGATTCGGATGACTCTCCTACAGTCATTGTGAATCAATACCGGCTGGGGGAAGGAATTACCTTCTCAGCCCCGGACGGTGGATATAACATCAACCTGCGTGGTTTCACACAAACCACTTTTGAAACCCGGAAATATGCGGGAGACGACCACCTTTATTCCCGTTTCCGTATGCGCCGCATCCGTATGCGCCTCTCCGGGGATGCATGGGGAGGTAAAGTAGGATACCGGTTGCAAACAGACTTCGCCCAGGCTAACGGCGGAGACGGCGAACTGAGCGGGATGTTACTGGACGCTTTTGTAAGCTATAAACCCATCCGGGGAGTTACTTTTACCTTCGGGCAAAAATCCACCCCCACTGATAACCGGGAATTAGGAATTACCTCCAATACCCTGCAACTGGTAGACCGCAGTAAACTATCCTCCTATTTCGGGATCATCCGGGAAGTAGGCCTCTTTATAGACGGTTCTTTCAAAGTAAACCACACCGCTTACCTGAAACCCTCTTTAGTTATTACCGACGGAGACGGGAGTGCCACCTTTACTCGCCGTTACGGAGGATTTAAATGCGGCGGACGTATTGATTACCTCCCGTTCGGCCTGTTCCGTACATTCGGGGAGAGCCGGGAAGGAGATATGGTACGGGAAGTAGTACCCAAACTGGTAGTAGGTGCCGCATTCAGTTACAACGATGGAGTAACCGACCGCCGGGGAGGACGGGAAGGCGGTTCTATCCTCTATCTGGATGAGAATGATAAAGAAGCACTTCCGGATTACCTCAAACTGGTAGCCGACTTCCAGCTCAAATATATGGGATTCTCCCTCCTGGGTGAGTTTGCCAAAAGCTGGGCTAAAGTACCCTCTTCCATTACACAACGTGTAAGGAACGACGGCACCACCTCTACCGACTTCGATGGAAACATCAAAGACTATATCAAAGCCCGTATGATGCTGGGTACTGGTTATAATATTCAGGCCGGATATATGTTCCGCAACGGATTTTCCATCGATGCCCGCTATACCCATTTCGATCCGAACAAGAACTCCTTTATACACAATAAACTTTATTTTAACCGGAATAACTATTACGAGATCGGAGTATCCAAGTACCTGACCAGGAGCTATGCTATCAAA
>JAJPZL010000168.1:5585-5910 GCA_021204375.1 Bacteroides sp. | reverse complement strand
GTATAAACGTAAAAGGAGAAGTTATATTTTACAGATTGGCTATTTTTTTTCGGTGGCCTGCAATAATTTATAAAGATTATCCCAACTATTCCTTAAATCCCTCAACGTCTCTTCATTGGGTTTGTGGCTGATGGTAGTTAGGGAAATCCTGTCACTCAGATAGATAAACATTTTGCCCAGTTCCTGGTCGGGAATATCCGAACTGATCTCTCCGCTATATTTAGCCCTGCTGATAGCGTGACTCCAGGCATCTATCTCTTTTTTACGTTGTGCCGTGTGTATCTGGTTGAAAGCAGGTACCTTACGGGCTGCCTCTGAGATAAAT
>JAJPZL010000168.1:0-5575 GCA_021204375.1 Bacteroides sp. | reverse complement strand
GAGATAAATACCAACAGATTGGCTTCACTATCCAGATCATCTAGAGAAGTGGGAGTATGTAGCTTACGAATGTAGGTCTGGTAGAACTCTTTCAGCGAAGTAGTCGGAAAGTCGTTATAATCCGTGATCATGATGTGATCGTAAAAATAACGGATCACCTCTTCAAAAACAGTTTCTTTACTTTTGAAGTAATGATAGAAAGCTCCTTTGGAGAGTCCCGTACTCTTTACAATATCCTGCATAGTAACCTCTTTGTAACTCTTTTGCAGGAAGAGTACAAAAGCTTTTTGAATAATATATTCTTTAGTCTCTTTCATAAACCGACCGTTTGGTCTGCAAAAGTAAGAAGAAAAATAGAAACTACAAGAGTTTTTTCTTTTTTTGCGAAAAGTACAGATAAATCTTTGTTTTACTTTTGCCTGAAAGAGGTTGTAGTGTAAGTGAACTCTGTTTCCTGGCTGGTGTCCTATCTTTTTAATTAAATCCGTTTACTAGGATTCTATGTTACCAACAGTCCCACTATTTGTTACCATTCACTACCCTCTGAGGGAACTCTTTTCTCTATTTTTGCCGGTATATTCTCCAGGTATAGGAGGATTATAGAGGTAAAACATTTAAGGTAATTGGAAACATGAAACGAATAATTTTCTGGATCGGATTGATATTTGTTACAGGCATTAGTACAGCACAGCAGCTCCATATACATCCTGTGCCTGCCCCATTGGTTTATCCCATGCATAACGATGATTTTACGGTGTGGGTACGTACTCCGGGTAGCGACTGGTAGGATCTTTTTGAATATAAGGTGCTGGTAAATGTGGATAATCCGGCACCGGCTTCGATAGTAGAGTTTAATTTGAAGGTAAAGTAGAGGTTCGGGTACGGGTAAATAACGGAATGATCCACCAGGTAAAGATAAGACCCGATAATAAGGGGATTACTTATACCACTCAGGGAGATCTGATCTTTTTTACCCTGGATCAACCTTCTAAACTTTCTCTGGAGATAAACGGGGATAGACTCCATAACCTGCATATTTTTGCGAATACCCTGCAACAAGAAGTACCTGCTGAAAATGATCCGGGTGTGATGTGGTTTGGCCCGGGGATCCATATACCGAAGGATCAGCCGGGAAATGCATTCCACGTACCTTCCAATACGGTAGTCTATCTGGCTCCGGGAGCCGTTATCAAAGGGAAGTTTGTTTGTAATCGGGTAGAAAATGTACGGTTTACAGGGCTTGGAATGATTCTGGAGCCTGAACGTGGGTTTGAAATTACTTTTTCCAGGAATATTGAGATAGATGGTATCACGGTGATTAATCCGGCTCATTATACGGTATATGGAGGGGAAGTAACCGGACTCCGGATTAATAATCTTAAATCATTCAGCAGTACGGGCTGGGGAGATGGTATCGACCTAATGAGCTGCTCTGATGTAACGATCAACGATGTGTTTATGAGGAACTCTGACGACTGCATTGCTATTTATGTCCACCGCTGGAACTTTTACGGAGATGCCCGGAATTATTCTGTAACAAATGCTATATTCTGGGCGGATGTAACCCATCCCATTAATATCGGACTGCACGGGGATGTAACCAATGGAGGGAACTCTATTGAGAACCTTCACTTTAAAGAGATTGATATCCTGGAACACGACGAAGACGACCGTAACTATCAGAGATGTATCGCTTTCAGTGTAAGCGACCGTAATTGGGTGCAGCATGTTTCGTTTGAGAATATACGTATTGATGACATTCAGGAAGGACAGCTTTTTAATCTCCGGGTACTTTTTAACGAAAATATAGTTACAGGCCTGGGAGTGGGATCAAAGATATACGTTTTAAAAATATCTATTATAATGGCTATAGTGCCAATCCTTCTGTTATTGAAGGTTATTCAGAGCAGGAGAGTATTGAGGATATATCTTTTGAGAATATTGTGATCAACGGTAAACGGATCCGATCCTTGCAGGAGGCGGATATCCGGGTGGGTAACTATGTAAAGAATGTAACACTGAAGTAATAATAGTAGTTATAAAGATAAAATAAGATAAGGAATTGCATACTAAAACAGGAATAATATGACAAAGAAACTATTTTTTATAGGGATACTTGTATCTTTTTTACTGGCAGGATGCCGGAACCAGTTGATCAGGATCTCCTCACTGGAAGAACTGGCCTGATATGCCGGGCAAGATCATAATGCGGTAAAACTGGTACCGGGTGTCTACCGGATGATCGATTTTCTTAATGAAGACTCTATAGCAGCAAGGTTGGAAAGAAAGCAATATCCCTACCTGGAGTTTTCGGGTAGTAATAATGAGTTTGATCTTGAAGGAGTTACACTGGAGATTGACACCCGTTTACGTGGACTGTTACAGCATCTCATCCATACCAATGAGTTGGTGGTTACGGGAGATTCTAATCTCTTTAAAGGACTACAGATTATAAATATCGGAGAAGATACCTCTCCGGGAGGTGTTGCCTTTTGTGTGGAGGGCCGAAATAATACGGTATCGGGTTTTACTCTCCATATACAGGGATCATTTCCGTATGGGTATGGCGATCTTTTTGGAAAGGGGGACCGGATGTGATCCGTCACCAGAAGCACAGTGGGTTCCTAATTACGGGGAGTGGTATCCGGGTACTGGATGTAAAGCTCTATATGAGATCTTTCGGACATGGTTTTTTTATTCAGAAGAGTGCCGGAGATATCTGGTTTGAAAATTGTTATGTGGAGGGAGAACTTCGTACTACCGATGATATTATGAAAGAGATCAACGGTCCTGCTTTTGATGTGAACTTCCGTACCTGGACAGCCAACCGGCAGGGAGAATATGCGGTAACTCCGGGCTATATGAAGTCTCTTTGTGAAGAGGGGTTCCGTACCTATAACCAGGACAATAAGAATATAACGTTTATCAATTGTACGGCTAAAAATACCCGGGGTGGGTTTGAGTTGCGTACCAACGGGGGAGTGCGGTTGGAGAACTGTACTACTATCGGTACCGAACGGGCTTACTGGGTAGGAAACGGTGCGGTATTGAAGAATTGCAAAGGAGATGCGAATTATGGCCCGTTGCTCTTTCTGGAAGGAAACGATGTGGAGGTAGACCTTACGGTAGTCCCCGGTGAGTCGGACAGGCTGGTACATTCGTTCATTACCGTACAGGGAAGCAACAATAAAGTACTTTTGCGTCCCTATGAGGGAGAGAACCGTCATCAGCCGCTACCGTTATTCATTGATTATGCCCATCCGGAACATAGAGAATCTATGTCTCCTTACGGGCAGGGAAAGTGTACTAATCTGTATCTGATGAATGAAACCACCATACCGGTGGTAATTGGAGAAGAGGTAGAAGAGAGTATAATTGAGACCAAAGGAGAAGTAATAGAAAATAAAGGCAGAGATAACAAGGTAAAAAGGTTATAAAAGGATAACATTTTGTCCACCGGGAGAATTTCTTCCGGTGGACAAATCCCAGCAAAAATAAGTTATGTTTCGGAAAGCTTTTAAAAGGGTAGTTTACTTAAATCCACATTTCCTCCGGATAGAATAATTCCTACCCTTTTTCCTGTAAATAGCTCTTTATGTCTGATCACCACCGCCAGTACTACTGCCGAAGAGGGCTCTACTACAATCTTCATCCGCTCCCAGATGAGTTTCATGGCTTGTTTGATCTCTTCATCACTAACCAGAAAGATCTCCGCTACATGTTTCCGGATAATGGCCAGTGTTCGTTCGCTCAGGGTAGTAAGCAAGCCATCGGCAATGGTCCGGATAAATTCCGGTTTTTGTACGGTGCCGCTTTTTACCGAATAAATGGCATCCGCTGCTCCTTCGGGTTCACCGGCAAATACCTGAGTGGTAGGTGAGAAGTAACGGGCAGAAAGAGAAGTACCGCTAAGTAGCCCACCGCCGCCAACGGGAGTTATAAGAGCCTCCAGGGTAATATCAATATCTTCAAATAGTTCCTTCGCAGCGGTTGCCTGTCCGGCAATGATACGGTCGTTATCGAAAGGATGCACCAGTATGGCCCCTTTGTTCCGGATTATTTTCTGCACACCCTCTTCCCGCGCTTCGAGGGTAGGTTCGCATTCAATTACCTGCGCTCCGTATCCCCGTACGGCATCTTTCTTTACCTGGGGAGCGGTGCGGGGCATTATAATATAAGCATGTAATCCTACTTTGCGGGCAGCATAAGCAAGTGCCTGGGCATGGTTACCGGAAGAGTGTGTGGTTAACGATTCTGCTTCTTTGTTTTGTACAATCTGTAAGACGGCATTTACACCACCACGGGCTTTAAAGGCACCTACTTTCTGAAAATTCTCACATTTAAAATAGATTTCTGCTCCGGTCAGGGAATTGAGGGTTTGGTTGGTAAGGACGGGAGTACGGTGTATATACGGACGTATCCTGTCATGCGCTTGTTCAATCTCCTCTTGAGTAACCATAGTTTGTTTTTATTAATTGTGCATTCAAACATCTCTTCCTTTACCACTCCAGAATAACTTTTCCACAGTTTCCGCTCTCCATCACTTCAAATCCTTTTCGGAAGTCGTCAATGGAAAAACGATGGGTGATAACGGGCTCCAGGTTGATTCCTGTAATGAGCATCTGTTTCATCTGATACTAGGTTTCCCACATTTCGCGTCCGTAGATACCTTTAAGGGTCAATGCTTTGAAGATGATCTTGTTCCAGTCTACCTGCGTGTTATCGGGAAGAATACCCAGCAGGGAGATTTTGGATCCGTTATACATATTATCTACTATCTCACCAAAGGCTTTGGGGGAGCCTGACATTTCCAGTCCGATATCGAATCCCTGTATATTAAGTTGTTTCATAGCCACTTGTATACTTTCTCCCTGGGTAGGATTTACGGTAAGGGTTGCTCCCATCTGGCGGGCAATATTAAGACGGTATTCGCTTAGGTCGCTTACTACAATGTGCCGGGCACCGGCAAAGCGGCAAATGGCGGTTGCTATACATCCGATAAGGCCTGCACCGGTAATGAGTACATCTTCTCCGATCAGAGGGAAAGAGAGAGCAGTGTGAGTGGCATTTCCGAAGGGATCCATAATGGCAGCCATATCGTCAGAGATGCGGTCGTCCAGCTTTACTACATTCTCGGCCGGGATGGATAGATACTCGGCAAAAGCTCCGTCGCAGTTCATTCCGACTCCGATGGTGTTCTCGCATACATGTTTCTTTCCGCACCGGCAATTACGGCAATGGCCGCAGGCAATGTGCCCTTCTCCGGTTACACGATCTCCTATATGAATATGTTCGATGCCTTTTCCCGTTTCCACCACTTCGCCTACATATTCGTGGCCGATGATCATAGGAGTGTTTATCGTACGTTGTAACCACTCGTCCCACTTGTATATGTGTAGATCAGTTCCGCAAATAGCTGTTTTGCGGATCTTTATCAGCACATCATTAATTCCTGTCCCGGGCATGGGAACTTCTTCCATCCAGATCCCTTTTTCCGGGCGATGCTTTAATAATTCTTCCTTGATCCGTTTTTTATTAATAGAGACATCTTGTTAATTGTTGTCTGACAAAGATA
>JAJPZL010000494.1 GCA_021204375.1 Bacteroides sp. | reverse complement strand
CTCAGGATGGGCACAATGGAAACCTGTAGGAGATAAAATCAAAACCCAATGGACCGAAAATATTAATCCGGCTACAGTTTTACCAGAATATCCCCGGCCAATAATGAAGCGCTCCGATTGGAAAAATCTGAATGGGTTATGGAAATATGCCATCACAGAGCTTACTAATGAAGCTCCGATAAATTTTGACGGAGATATACTGGTTCCATTCGCTGTAGAGTCATCTCTTTCAGGGGTTGGAAAATATGTTAGTAATGAGCAGGTTCTTTGGTACGAACGAAGTTTTGACATACCATCCACCTGGAAAGGGAAAAACATATTTTTGCATTTTAGGGCTGTCGACTAGCAAACTGAGGTATGGGTAAACGGTATCAAAGTAGGTAACCATACCGGCGGTTATACACCTTTCTCCTTCGATATTACAGCTGTTCTACGAAAAGACAACAATAGATTAACCGTAAAAGTCTGGGACCCAACAGACAAAGGCCCTCAACCACGGGGTAAGCAAGTGAGCAATCCCAATGGAATCTGGTATACCCCTGTAACCGGTATATGGCAGACTGTATGGCTGGAACCAGTAGCGGAACAGCATATAGCAAACCTCCGTATCACTCCCAATATAGATAACCTGACTTTAACTATCGACGGTTCGATATCAAGGCCTTCGGATACCAGACTTTTGCGCGTAAAGGTTTACGATGGTGAAGTGCTGATCTCTTCAGGAGAAAGTATTAATGGTTGTCCGGTAGTCATTAACATGCCCAAAGACTCAAAATTATGGGAGCCTTCTTCTCCATTTTTATATTCGTTGAAAGTTTCATTGCTCACTAATGGTAAGATTATTGACGAGGTGGATAGCTACGCTGCCATGCGTAAATATTCTACCAGGCGAGATGATAAAGGAATTATGCGTCTGCAACTGAATAATAAAGACTTATTCCAGTTTGGTCTGCTGGACCAGGGTTGGTGGCCCGACGGATTATATACGGCACCTACAGATGAAGCTTTAAAATATGATCTGATCAAAACAAAAGATTTAGGCTTTAACATGGTCCGTAAGCATATTAAGGTGGAACCTGCCAGGTGGTATACTCATGCCGACCAATTAGGATTAATCGTCTGACAGGATATGCCCAGTGGAGACAGCAGTCCCGAATGGCAAAACCGTAACTATTTCAATGGGGTCGAAATGCAACGTTCCGCCTGGTCAGAAAACAATTTCCGAAAAGAGTGGAAGGAGATTATGGACTATCTCTACTCTTATTCCTGTATCAGCACCTGGGTTCCGTTTAATGAAGCCTGGGGCCAGTTCAAAACTTGTGAAATCGCTGAATGGACCCAACAATACGATCCCACCCGCATAGTAAATACGGCCAGTGGTGGAAACCATTACACCTGCGGAGATATACTGGATTTACATAATTATCCGGCTCCGGAAATGTATCTATTTGATGCCCAACGCGTAAATGTACTCGGCGAATATGGAGGAATAGGTTTAGTACTGAAAGATAATGTATGGGAACCTGACCATAATTGGGGGTATATTCAGTTTAATTCTTCGGAGGAGGCTACCAAAGAATATATAAAATATACCCGACAGCTATACGATTTAATCGAAAGAGGTTTTTCTGCGGCGGTTTATACTCAGACAACCGATGTGGAAATCGAAGTTAATGGATTAATGACGTATGATAGGAAAGTAATTAGGCTTGAGGAGAAAAAGGTGAAAGAGATCAATGACGGGATATGCAACTCATTGAACAAATGAGATAGAAGAAAACAGGTATTAATTTGATCATTAAGGTGGTGAGTCCGTATTTGCTTGAGACAAGCCACCTTAATCTGCTAAAGTTACTCCTATAATATTACTTCTGATTGACCTTCTTAATAAAGTCTTTTGGCAAAATACCAAATTGTTTCTGAAAACTTTTCGTAAAGTATGCTTGGGAGTGGAAACCTACCAGGATACATATTTCATTAATTCTGTATTCTCCCTCTTGTAGTAGTTCAGCCGCCTTTTTTAATCGCACCAAACGGATAAAATCTCCGGGAGTAAGATCGGATACACCTTTTATTTTCCGGTGCAAACTGGTACGGCTCATATTCATAGCACTGGCCAGTTCATCCACACTGAAATTTCTTCTTCTATATTCTGTCTCACTACATCGGTTAGTTTATTTAAAAATATTTCATCGGCTTTGGTATGTGCCATGGTATTCGTTGCGATAAATGGATTACCGGCAAAGTTTTTTCTTAATTTTTCATGATTCTCCAATAAATTAGATATTTGTACCAGCAGATGTGATAAAGAGAAAGGTTTTTCCAAATAAGCATCTGCTCCTGCTTTCAATCCCTCAATTTTACTATTGAGATTGGTTTTGGCAGTCAACAGAATAACAGGAATATGACATGTTTGTATATCGGATTTGATCGTTTTACATAACTCCACCCCATCCATAATAGGCATAATAATATCAGAAACAATGATACTGACCTTATGTTTCTCCATGATCTCCAATGCTTCAGCACCGTTATTAGCTTTTACAATTTCATAGCTTTTACCCAACTTTTCGGAGACGAAAGTGAGTAATTCTTCATTGTCCTCTACAATCAGGATGGTTGTTTGACTATTGTGTACTGACTCGTTTATGGGGTGTTTGTTGAAAACCTCCTTTTGAGTTGATCCCCGGGCATTTATTCCGGATTTATCCATATTAGTCGGAACATGTACTACAAAGGATGTACATTCGGTTTGGTTATTATCAATAAAAATCTGACCCTTATGAAGTTGAATCAACGAGCTGGCTAAAGCCAGTCCGATACCAGAACCGGATTGATTCTGGCTGTTCTTATCATTCAGCTGAAAAAATGCTTCGAATATTTTATCGCGAAACTCTATGGGAATAGGTTCTCCGTCGTTATTTACTCTTACCTCAAAGTATTTATGTTCCGGATTGTGGTTTATGAAAATATGCATATAGCTTTTGGAATATTTAATCCCATTGGTAAATAAGTTACTGTAAACTTTAGTGATGACTTCTTTATCAACAGAGGCAATAAGCAGTTCATGGGGTAATTCAATAGTTATATTTAACCCCTTTTGCTGAGCAGCCGATTTAAAGCGGATATAAATGTTGTGAACCAGCTCTCCTATATCTGTTTGTTCAAAGTTAAGACGAAGTACTTTGGATTCAGTTTTCCTGAAATCCAGGAGTTGATTGATCAGTGTCAGTAAACGATCCGTATTACGTTCCATCGTCAAAAGATTTTCTTTTAATTCTTCTTTGCTTACATCCGTATTTAATATATAGTCCAGAGGTACTTTAATAAGAGTTAGTGGAGTACGTATCTCATGAGCAATATTGGTAAAAAAAATCTATTTTTGCCGTGTAAATCTCTTCCTTTCTTTTTCTTTCCATCATCTTTTGTATACGATGGTTCTTTTTTCTGGCTTTTCGGATATAAAGTCTAATGAGTCCATACATAAGAGCAATGGTCAATGTAAGATACATACAATAGGCCCAGGTCGCTTTCCACCAGGGAGGAGTAATAAGAATATGAACAAATGTTTCTTTGCCGTTCCAATGGTCCTTGTCGTTACTTGCTTTGACCCTGAACACATAATGACCAGGCACAATGTTACTGTACGAAACTTTTGTATTATGATCTGTGTACATCCAATCCTTGTCTATATTTTCCAGTTTATAAGCATATTTGTTCATTTCAGAAGCGGTGTAGCTAAGAGCGGAAAAGCTAAAACTAAACGAAGATTGTTTATGATTCAGCCGGACTGTATCGGTAAATGAAATGGATTTTTGTAATGACGACCCCTCCTTCCGGATGGGGACACTTTTATTGAATATCTGGAAATCAGTTAAAACTACAGCAGGTTTATAATCATTCTTTTCAAATTCTCTGGGGTTAAACGAAATCATCCCGTTAATGCTGCCGAAATAGAGTTTGCCATCACCTGCTTTTATTCCTGAGTTATAATTGAATTGTTTACTAAGAAGACTATTCACTGAGTTGAATTGCTGTATTTCTTCTGTTTCAGGAAGATAGCGAACCAAACCGTTGTTTGTACTGATCCATAAAGTGTGGTCATCGTCTTCTAATATTTTATGCACCACATTGCTGGATAAACCATGCACTGTAGTTACCCTTTTAAAATTTCCTGGTCCGGATTATATAAACAGAATCCTCCATCTTCCGAACCAAACCACAAACGGTTCCTCGTATCCTCAAAAGTAGTTGTTATCTTATCGTAACAAATAGTTGTAGAATCCTCAGGATTATATCCAAACTTTTTTATCTCCTCTGTACGGGGATTATAACGTATAGCTCCGATATTATAAGTGGCAAACCACATATATCCATTTACATCTTCAAGAATGTCGCTGACGAATATGGTACCGAACTCTTCCATTTTTATAAATCCATCTTTCTCTTTATCATATTTTGCCAGTTCAGTGGAAGTGCCTATCCAGGTTATACCGGTGTTATCGGTATAAATGGCAAATATATCGTTATTATTCAGCGAATAGGGTTTACTGCTTTTTTCGTAATGTCTTGTTTGTTGATTCTTCAAATCGATCACATCTATGCCCTTACTAAATGTGCCGACCCATAATTCGTCCTTATACAAGGATAAACATTGCACATTGTAGTAACTGAGACTTATCGGGTAACTGTTTGGGGTAATATGGGTAAATTCTTTGGTTTAGGTATTCAAAAAATTTATGCCCGCATCCTCGGTTGCAATATAAAGATTTCCGTCTGCATCTTCACAGAACTCCCTTATTCTATAGCCATTCATGGAATTCTGGTTTTTAAGCGGATAGTATTTTTCGAAAAATGAAAAATCTTTTAGGATATAGTCAGCACCCCCAAAATAAGACCCAATCCATATTCCATCTTCCTGGTCTTTACATATAGAATAAACTGCGCTATCTGATAATGAAAAAGGGTCAAAAGGATTGTGCGTCAGATGCTTTATTGAATTTTCGTTATAAATATAAATACCATTCTCTGTTCCAATCCATGCATCCGTTGGCGAGAACTGTTTTATATCGCGTACAAAAAGGTCAGGAACTTTTTTGTCCATGGTGATCTTCTCACAAATACCTGTTAACTTATTAAGCTTATACAATCCACCGTCTCTTGTTCCGATAAGCAAAAAGTTGTTTTGGTAATCACTTATGGTAGAAACCAATAGCCGTTCATCAGCATATAAAGTTGTAACCAGTTCTTTCTCATGTTCATACCTGATAACACCATACCCTTCTAAGCAAACCCATCCTACATTATCTTTATCAATGCATAAAGCTGTAGGAATAAAATCGTTTCTTTGTTGTATAGGGAGATCAATCTGCTTTAAGTGTTCCTCTACTAAATCGTAGATAAGTAACCGGCTTCCTGTCAGTATCCACATTTTATTATCCCGGGCAATTATCGTTCTGATATATTCACTGATAGAGTCATTGTACTGGGTTCTCACATTGAAGTTACAGAAACTTTCATCAACCAGATTCAGACACGAAATTCCTTTTTCCGTCCCAATCCACAAAGTGAGACTTTTATCTTCGGTAATACAGGTCACCGCATTGTTTCTCAAACTCTCTTTATTCTCTTCCCTCCTGTATATTTTGAAAGAATAACCGTCGAATTTGTTCAAGCCATCTTTTGTTCCAAACCACATGAAACCTTTACTGTCCTGTAAAATGCAAAACACAGAATTCTGAGACAATCCGTTACGGATATCCAAATGTTTGAAATAGTAATTGGAACTTTTCACAACATTCCATGTGATCATCACCAGGAGAACTAAAACTGAACTTCTCCACTTCATAGTATATTTAATTTATTATAGAAGTTTCTTAATCATAGATTTACTATGTCTTCGACTTTTGAT
>JAJPZL010000215.1 GCA_021204375.1 Bacteroides sp. | reverse complement strand
CAATAGAATATGTCTACAGAATTATTCTCTGGTCTGCCTTATAAAGTGGCAGATATTACGCTTGCCGACTTCGGTCGCAAGGAAATCGAACTGGCAGAAAAAGAGATGCCCGGCCTGATGGCTCTACGCGAAAAGTATGGAGAATCGAAACCGCTTACAGGTGCCCGTATCATGGGATCCCTTCACATGACCATCCAGACTGCTGTACTTATTGAAACACTGGTAGCCCTGGGTGCTGAAGTGCGTTGGTGTTCGTGTAACATATTCTCTACACAGGATCACGCTGCTGCTGCTATTGCTGCAACAGGAGTACCGGTTTTTGCCTGGAAAGGTGAATCACTGGAAGAGTATTGGTGGTGTACTTTACAGGCACTTACTTTCTCCGACAATCAGGGCCCTACCGTTATTGTAGATGATGGGGGAGATGCTACTATGATGATCCACTGTGGCTATGATGCAGAAAAGGATACCTCAGTGTTGGATAAGGATGTTACGGCTGAAAATGAAAAAGAGTTGTATACTCTTCTGAAAAGAGTCTTGAAAGAGGATCCTGGTTTCTGGACCCGTATGGCTCCGGGTATCTGTGGAGTATCCGAAGAGACAACTACCGGTGTACACCGTCTTTATCAGATGAAAGAAGAAGGTAAATTGTTATTCCCGGCTTTCAATGTGAATGATTCGGTTACCAAATCTAAATTTGATAATTTGTACGGTTGCCGGGAGTCACTGGCTGATGGTATCAAACGTGCTACGGATGTGATGATCGCCGGTAAGGTGATAGTCGTATGTGGATATGGAGATGTAGGAAAAGGGTGTTCTCACTCTATGCGCTCTTACGGTGCCCGTGTGTTGATAACAGAGATCGATCCGATCTGTGCGCTTCAGGCAGCTATGGAAGGTTTTGAAGTGGTAACCATGGAAGATGCCTGTAAAGAGGGAAATATATTTGTAACCACTACCGGAAATATTGATATCATTCGTATTGAGCATCTGGAACAGATGAAGGATCAGGCCATTGTATGTAATATCGGTCACTTTGATAACGAGATTCAGGTAGAAGCTTTAAAGAATTATCCCGGTATTGAGCGGGTAACTATCAAACCCCAGGTAGATCGCTACTACTTCCCTGACGGACACTCTATTATTCTGCTGGCTGACGGACGGCTGGTGAATCTGGGCTGTGCTACCGGTCACCCTTCCTTTGTTATGAGTAACTCTTTCACTAACCAAACCCTGGCACAGATCGAGCTTTATACCAATCAGTATGAAGTAGGCGTATACCGCCTTCCGAAACACCTGGATGAAGAGGTAGCCTGTCTGCATCTGGAAAAGATCGGGGTAAAACTTACTAAGCTTACACCCGAACAGGCAGCTTATATCGGAGTACCGGTAGAAGGCCCTTATAAAGCAGATCATTATCGTTATTAATCTATTATAAAAGCCAGAGCGGTAGGAGAGAGGCTCTCTCTTTTGACCGCTCTCTTTTTTCCGTACCGAATCAAATATGAAGTTAAAAAACACTCTTCCCGACCTCATTGCCATACTGGCGTTTGTGGTTATCTCCTTTCTTTATTTCGTTCCGGCTGTTTTTGAGGGACGTGCATTGGTACAGCACGATGCGGTGGCCGGTCTTGGTGTTGGCCAGGAAGCGAAAGAGTATTATGAAAGAACAGGGGAGCGTACCCGTTGGACTAATGCTCTTTTCGGGGGTATGCCTACCTACCAGATCTCGCCCAGCTATGAGTCTACGGGTGCTTTGCAGATGGCGGAAAAGGCCTACCATCTTTTTTTACCCACCTATGTGTGGTACCTGTTCGTTATGTTGGTTGGATTCTATATCCTTGCCAGGGTCATGGGGATGTCAGTACCCCTCTCTTTTCTGGGAGGTGTTCTATGGGCTTTCTCTTCTTACTTCTTTATATTGATATCCGCCGGCCATATCTGGAAACTGGTAACACTGGCCTATATTCCTCCTACCATTGCGGGGATCATGCTTGTTTATAAAGGTCGGTATCTGGCCGGAGCCTTGCTTACGGCTTTTTTCGGAGCCCTTCAGATCATGGCGAACCATATCCAAATGTCCTATTACTTTCTTTTTCCGATCCTTTTTCTGGTTGTTGCCTGGGGAGTGGAATATTACCGGCGGAAAGATATGACTGGTTTTCTGAAGGCAACCGGAGTTTTGATGGTGGCCGGATTGGTGAGTATAGCGATTAACTCCTCCAGTCTGTATCATACCTATCAATACACCAAAGAGACTATGCGGGGAAAGAGCGAATTGGTGCATGAAGGAGTACGTTCAGTCAATCAATCTTCGGATGGATTGGACCGGGATTATATTACGCAGTGGAGTTACGGCATTGGTGAAACATTTACTTTATTGGTACCGAATACAAAAGGAGGAGCATCGGTACCCCTTGCTGCCAATGAGAAGGCGATGGAAAAAGCCAATCCCATGTATAGAGGTATTTACAGTCAGCTGGGACAATACTGGGGCGATCAGCCCGGAACTTCAGGGCCGGTATATGTCGGAGCGTTTGTACTACTACTCTTCTTTCTGGGAATTTTCCTGGTAAAAGGGCCGCTAAAATGGGCCCTGGTAGCAGGTACTATTTTCTCCATTCTCCTTTCCTGGGGAAAGAACTTTATGCCGCTTACAGATTTCTTTATCGATTATATTCCTATGTATAGCAAGTTTCGGGCGGTGTCCTCTATTCTGGTTATTGCGGAATTTACGATCCCTCTACTGGCTATTCTGGGGCTGAAAGAAATCATTCAGCAGCCGGAGATCCTTAAAAAGAATATGAAATACCTTTATATCAGTTTTGGGCTGACCGGAGGTATTGCTTTGCTTTTTGCATTGGCTCCCCAACTCTTTTTCTCAACCTATATTCCGGCTGCCGAATTGAATGCTTTACAGAGTGGAATTCCTCCGGAACAGTTGGCTCCTCTGCTGGAAAACCTGAAAGAGGTTAGAGTTAGTTTGTTTACGGCGGATGCCTGGAGAAGTTTCTTTATTATTGTACTTGGGACCGGACTTTTAGTTGCTTTTCTGTATGGAAAGTTGAGAGCTTTGTATCTGGTAGTAGGAATTATTGCTCTTTCTCTGGGAGATATGTGGGGAGTAAATAAACGATATCTGAATGATGGACAATTTGTTCCTGAAACAAAGCGGGTAACCACTTTCCAGAAATCTTCTGCCGATGAATATATCCTGGAAGATCCGGCCCTTAGTTACCGGGTGCTGAATCTGGCTACCAATACATTTAATGAGAATAATACTTCTTATTGGCACAAAAGTGTGGGAGGATATCATGCTGCGAAGTTACGCCGCTATCAGGAACTGATCGAGTACCATCTTTCTCCGGAAATACAGAATCTTTACCGGGGTGTGATGGAGGTACAGGGTGAGATGAGTGAGGTAGATCCTGCCGGTTTCCGGGTGATCAATATGCTGGATACAAAATATATGATCTTTCCGGGTGGGGAAGGTGCCCTTATTCCCGTAGAGAATCCGTATGCATACGGAAATGCCTGGTTTGTGGAAAATATCCGTTATGTGGATACTGCCAATCAGGAAATTAAAGGATTGTATGATACTGACTTGCTTACCACAGCCATTGTGAATAAAGAGTTCTCCGTAGCACTGAAAGGTGTAACTTCATTGGCTAAAGATTCTGCTACTACTATTGAACTGGTAGAATATGAACCCAACCGTTTGACCTACCGGTATAGTAGTAACCAGGATGCTGTACTGGTATTCTCTGAAATCTATTATCCGGGATGGAAGGCTACGGTAGATGGTGATCCGGTAGAGATCGGCAGGGCAGATTATGTACTTAGAGTACTTGCCGTACCTGCGGGAGAACATACACTGGAAATGAGTTTCCATCCTGCCTCTATTTCGGTAACAGAAACTCTTGCTTATTGTGGATTGGCTCTTATCCTGCTTGGTGTTATTGGGTTGGTGATCAGGTATCGAAAGAATTTAGCTCTTTAAAAGAAAGCATAAGAATATGGGATTATCCGAAAACAGATTCGGATAATCCCCCTTGTTTTACTTTCCGTAACCCACTACTTTTACCGTTTCCATTTGGTTCGGTCCTGATGGGCTTTGTGTCTCTTCCGCCGTAGAATCACCAGCTTCCGAAGAGGTAAGAGAGAAGTGGATAGGTAGTATGAAGAATACGGCTACTTTTTCTCCTTTATCTTCTCCGGGTATCCAGTCAGGCATTCCTTCTACTATACGGATCGCTTCCTGGTCTAATGCGGGAGTTATTCCTCTTCTTACCTTAGGAGAAGTGATACTGCCATCCGCCTCTACAGTAAATTGTACTATAACCCTTCCCTGATCTCCTGCCTGCTGAGCACTGGTCGGATATTTTATGTTCCTACTAAGATAAGCCAACAGGGCTTGTGGTCCTCCCGGAAACTCAGGCATCTTTTCAACTACCGTGAAAACTTCCCGTTGGGGAACAGAGTCAAGGCGTATAACTGTTTTTTGTTCCTCCGGTAAAAGAGTTTTGGTTTTTTAACTTCTGCTATTGCAGATAAATTACTAACTTTGACTGCGGAGATTTCTTCCAGTGTAGAAGAGAGTTCCGGACGGGCAAAAGCAGTAAGTGTGATCGCTGCTGCCGGAAGTACATAGAGGTACTTAAGCCGGACCCACGGATTTGATCTTTCTTTTAACATCATAGTGATACGTTTTTTAAGTTTACTGTGATTAAAGCTGTTGGTCATAGAGTAGTGTCTTGTATCAGCAGCTTTTTTATAAGTAAAAATTGATAAGTTCTTGCATCAATTCCTGTATTTAATACATCTTCGTCCGCTTCATATTCATGTATATTTTGTAGTTCCTGTTTTAGCAACCAGGCAGCAGGGTTGAACCATTGAAAGAAAATACACAGATCGGCCAGTATCAGGTCTAAGGAGTACAGTTTTCTTAGGTGGGCGGTTTCATGCGTAATGATCTCTTTTCCACATTCAGCGAGATCTTTTTCTGAAATGATCAGATAGTGTAACCAGCTGAAAGGAGAGATCTCCCGGTTATGTATGACCAGGTGGAGTTTTTCTGTAGATATTCTTCTGCTCCTGCGTATAAGTATCATGAGGCTGCCTATTGCCCAGAGATAGCGGATAATAAAAAAGAAGTCCGGTCAGGTAGATAAAAAATATCAGATGTATCCATGGGAACGGGGCTTGTTCTCCGGAAAGAGTTACAGGGTCATAGCCGGTGGTCAGATCAGCAGCCGTCCGGAATTCTTCTATGAGAACAATAACCGGATGTAACTCTATCCTGGTATGCAGAGTGATTTTGCAGAGTGGTAATAACATGGATAATGTTACTATTATGAGTAAAGTAATCCGGTTAAACCGGTGAAAAGTCTCCCGGGTTAACAGCAGCTTATAAAAGAGATAAAAAATTACGAGTGAAAAAGCTGCTGTTAGTATATAGATAAAGAAAGTTCCCATATATTCCGGTTTTTTCAGATCCTGTAGAAGATCCTTAGGATCTTGTCTGTTTCTTATGTGCTTTTTCTACTATATCTGCCAGCTCTTTTAGTTCTTCCGGAGATAGATCTTCCTTTTGTACCAGAGTAGAGACTACGGATAGGTAAGAATCATTAAAATATTTATTGACTACACCTTTCAAGCTCTGCCTCCCGAATTCTTCCCGGTCAATGATCGCAAAATACTGGTGGGTATTTCCATAAACTTTGTGCGAAAGGTATCCTTTCTCTTCCAGTGTACGTACAATGGTAGAAAGGGTATTGAAATGGGGTTTAGGATTTTCGTAAAATCCTACTATCTCTTTAACGAACAGAGGACCTTTTTCCCAGAAGAACCCCATCAGTTCTTCCTCTTTGGCTGTTAACTTTTTCATATCTGGATTAATTGACTCTACAAATAAAC
>JAJPZL010000404.1 GCA_021204375.1 Bacteroides sp. | reverse complement strand
ATAATATGATATATCCTCAGAATTTTGAGCAGAAATTCGGGTTTGATCTGATCCGTACCTTATTAAAAAATAAATGTCTCAGTACACTGGGAGAGGAAAAGGTAGAAACGATGGCTTTTTCGGCAGATTTTACAGAGATCGAAGAGCGGCTGAATCAGATGGAGGAGTTTCTGCGGATCATCCAGGAAGAGGATGATTTTCCGGATCAATATTTTTTTGATGTAAGGGATTCCCTGAAGCGTATCCGGGTGGAGGGAATGTATATGGATGAACCGGAGTTGTTCGACCTGAGGCGTTCTTTAGAGACGATCCGCAGCATTGTTCGGTTCCTGGAGAGGAATGAGGAGGAAGAGAGTGATCACCCCTATCCTACGCTAAAGAGATTGGCGGGGGATGTTTCGGTATTTCCGCAATTGATCGGTAAGATTGATACGATCCTGGATAAGTACGGGAAGATCAAAGATAACGCGAGCAGTGAGCTGATGCGTATACGCCGGGAGCTGGCAGGTACGATGAATGGTATTTCGCACTCGCTTCATACGATCCTGCGGGAAGCACAGCGGGAGGGACTGGTGGATAAGGATGTGGCACCGACCATGCGTGACGGCCGTTTAGTGATCCCGGTGGCCCCGGCCATGAAACGAAAGTTAAAGGGTATCGTAC
Source organism: Bacteroides sp. (assembly GCA_021204375.1). Classification (GTDB taxonomy): domain Bacteria; phylum Bacteroidota; class Bacteroidia; order Bacteroidales; family Bacteroidaceae; genus Bacteroides. The sequence goes on along the minus strand of JAJPZL010000404.1, from coordinate 5,296 downwards.
ACGACGAGTCGGCCAGTGGAAAGACGGTTTTCATTGAGCCTGCGGTAGTGGTAGAGGCCAACAACCGGGTACGGGAGCTGGAGAGTGAGGAGCGGAGGGAGATCATCCGTATCCTGACGGAGTTTTCGGGCCTGGTGCGTCCGCATATTCCGGAAATATTACTTTCGTACGGTTTTCTGGGAGAGGTGGATTTTACACGGGCCAAGAGTTATTTTGCCCTGCAGCTGAAATGTATCAGGCCTGTGGTGACAGAGAAACAGGTGATTGACTGGCGGCAGGCAATACATCCGCTGTTACAACTGACACTGGAAAAGCAGGGTAAAAAGGTGGTTCCGCTGGACGTGGAACTGGATAGGGAAAATCGGATCCTGATCATTTCGGGACCGAATGCGGGGGGGAAATCGGTGTGTCTGAAGACAGTAGGTTTGTTGCAATACATGCTGCAGTGCGGATTGTTAATTCCGCTGAGCGAACGAAGCCGGGTGGGTATTTTCCAGGATGTCTTTATTGATATTGGTGATGAACAGTCGCTGGAGAATGATCTGAGCACCTATTCTTCACACCTGACCAATATGAAGAACATACTAAAGCACTGTAACGGGAAAAGCCTGATCCTGATCGATGAGTTTGGCGGGGGTACGGAGCCCCAGATCGGAGGTGCTATTGCGGAGGCTGTATTGAAACGTTTCAACGAAAAGGGTACCTTCGGGATCATTACTACGCACTACCAGAACCTGAAACATTATGCGGAGGATCACCAGGGAGTGGTGAACGGGGCGATGATGTATGACCGCCACCTGATGCAGCCGCTGTTCCAGTTGCAGATCGGAAATCCGGGAAGTTCGTTTGCGGTGGAGATCGCACGGAAGATCGGGCTTCCGGAGGAGGTGATAGCGGATGCTTCGGAGCTGGTGGGCCAGGAGTATATCAATGCAGATAAGTACCTGCAGGATATTGTACGGGACAAACGATGCTGGGAGAATAAACGCCAGAGTATCCGGCAACGGGAGAGGCAGATGGAGGATACGATCAACCGGTACGAAACGGAACTGAGTGAGTTTGAGAAATCCCGCAAGGCTATTTTAAAGAAGGCGAAGGAGGAGGCGGAGCAACTGATCCGGGAATCGAATGCACGCATTGAGAATACCATACGTACCATTAAGGAGTCGCAGGCAGAGAAGGAGCAGACCCGGAAGGCACGCCAGGAGCTTACGGATTTCCGGGAGGCATTGGATAAGAAGATACAGGAGGAAGAGCAGGCCAGGATCCTGCGCAAGATGGAGAAGCTGCGGGAAAAACAGAACCGGAAGAGGGATAATAAGAAAGATAGTAGTGCGCAACCTGCAGTGCTCAAGGTAACTCCGGTTGAAAAGAGTTCGCGTGTGAAGATCAAGGGACAGACTACGGTAGGTGAAGTGATGGAGACCAGCGGAAAATCAGCAACCGTGGCTTTTGGCAGTATTAAATCAACGATAAAGCTGGATAGACTGGAAGTAGTTACCGGGAATGTGCCGAAACCCTCTTTACAGGCTACTTCGCAGGTGGTAACCCAAACCCAGGATGCCATGTATGAGAAAAAGCTGGGTTTTAAACAGGATATTGATGTACGGGGGATGCGTGGGGAAGAGGCTGTACAGGCTGTCACTTACTTTATTGACGATGCTATTCTGGTAGGTATGGACCGGGTACGGATCCTGCACGGTACGGGGACAGGTGCACTCAGGAGTATGATCCGGCAATACCTGCAAACGGTACCGGGAGTGGCCCGCTACGGGGATGAGCATATACAATTCGGGGGAGCAGGCATTACTGTGGTAGACCTGGCCTGAAATTATAGTGATATAATACAAACGGAAAAAGATATTTTCCGGGTAAATTGTTTATGTTTGCATACCATATTCATAACCTTGATCAGATGAAATCGATTAAAGAACTCTACCGGATCGGAACGGGTCCCTCCAGCAGCCACACCATGGGGCCACGCCATGCAGCTGAACAGTTTCTGGCTTCACATCCCGAAGCTGCTTCTTTTAAAGTGACTTTGTATGGGAGCCTGGCAGCTACCGGGAAGGGACACATGACGGATATAGCGATCCTGGATGTACTACAACCGGCAGCCCCGGTAGAAATTGTGTGGGAACCTCATATATTCCTCTCCTTCCACCCCAATGGTATGAAATTTCAGGCGTTTGATAAGGAGGGAGACCTCACGGAAGAGCGGATCGTATATAGCGTAGGTGGGGGGCCCTGGCAGAGGAGAACGGAGATTTCCGGGAATCGGAAGAGGTATATGACAGGAACTCCATGAGCGATATTCTGGCCTGGTGTAAAAAGAGTGGTAAGAACTACTGGGAATATGTAAAGGAGTGTGAGGATGAAGATATCTGGGACTATCTGGATAGTGTATGGAGAACCATGCGGGCAGCTATTAAGAGAAGACTGGAAGAGGAAGGTGTGCTACCGGGCTCGCTGAACCTCAGGCGTAAGGCTGCTACTTATTATATAAAAGCTTCGGGGTATAAACAGTCGTTGCAATCCAGAGGGTTGGTATTTGCATACGCACTGGCGGTAAGCGAGGAGAATGCTTCGGGCGGGGTGATCGTGACGGCCCCTACCTGCGGTTCGTGCGGGGTGGTACCTGCTGTGTTGTATCATTTGCAGGAGAGCCGGGACTTTAGCGAAATCCGTATCCTGCGGGCATTAGCTACGGCAGAGTTGGTAGGAAATATTGTTAAGCATAATGCTTCGATCGCAGGGGCGGAAGTGGGTTGCCAAGGCGAAGTGGGTACTGCGTGTGCCATGGCTTCGGCAGCGGCTAACCAGCTTTTCGATGGAAGTCCGGCACAAATAGAGTATGCGGCGGAGATGGGGCTGGAGCATCATTTGGGAATGACATGCGACCCTGTTTGTGGGTTGGTACAGATCCCCTGTATTGAACGCAATGCGTATGCGGCGGCCCGGGCGCTGGATGCCAATATCTTTTCTTCTTTTAGTGACGGAGCGCACCGGATATCGTTTGATAAGGTGATAGAGGTGATGAAAGAGACGGGACACGATCTGCCTTCTCTTTACAAAGAGACAGGGGAGGGAGGGCTGGCCCGGGATTATCAACAGATGGAATAGGGAAAATAACCCATAAAAAAAAGCCTGAAATATACATTCCAGACTTTCAATTCTCTCAAAAGGATAACTTCTGATCATTCAGCAGCTACTTCGTCAGTTTCAGCTACTTCGTCGCCATCTACTACCAGTGTATCAGCAGGTGCGATGATCTCCTCCTCTACTACCACTTCTTCCACTACAACAGGCTCTTCAGTTGCTTCTGCATTCGCTGCTTTATTTCCACAAGAAGCCAGTGTTACTGCTACGGCAGCAGCAAATACTAATACTAAATTTTTCATTTTCATTTTGCTTTAAACTGTAATACAAATGCTTATTAAAACAGTGCAAATTTATTCACTTTTTTAATAACATGGACTTATTTTAACCAATATTTTTCGGAAAAAGTGAAAATGAGGCTTCCGGGAACGCTGAATGAGGAAGTTTCCGGAACCGAAAAAGGGAGTATTAGTTCTCTGCAATACTGTTGTAGAGGTAACGTTTAATGCTTTTTTTGGGTGTTTTTTCAAACTCTTTGGGATAGAGCTGGATTTTACTGATCTACTCGTAAGAGGCTACGATCTTGTTCAGGTTCTTACGGTTCTCATCCATAATGGCCTGGAGACTCTCCTCTTTATTAAGTCCAAGGCTATCCAATGCTTCGTAGTCGGGATAAACCAGGGCAACCAGTTTTTTATTGCGTTCAGTGACAAGACTCTCTAAGATAAAGGGAAGGTTATTCAGCTTCGCTTCAATCTCTTCGGGGAAGATATTCTGACCGCTGACACCCAGGATCATACTTTTGCAACGTCCGCGGATGTAGATATTTCCTTTGGGATCGATAGTACCGAGGTCGCCTGTGCGTAACCAGCCGTCTTCGGTGAAAACCTCTTTCGTAGCTTCTTCATTCTTAAAGTAACCGGCCATGACATTTTCACCCCGTACCTGTATCTCTCCTACTCTATGATAAGGATCTTCGGAGTCGATGCGGACTTCCATAATATCGAGGATCTTTCCGGTAGAGGTGGGGATAAATTGATCCCAGGGTGCATAGCTGATCAGAGGTGCACACTCTGTCATCCCATACCCGATGGTAAAGGGGAATTTTATGCGGGAGAAGAACTCTTCTACTTCGGGGTTCATGGAGGCTCCGCCGATGATCACCTCTTTGAAACGGCCTCCTAAGGCGTCTATCAGCTTTTTACGTATCTGTCCGTAGATCTGGCTGTCTAACAGGGGAATGTTCAGGGCTCACTTTATCGCCTTTTTATTAATAATGAGCTGGATAATATTCTCATAGATCTTCTCAATAACCAGGGGTACGGAAATGATCAGGTTAGGTTTTACCTCTTCGAAGGCTTTCATGATGATCTTCGGGGAGGGTACTTTACCGAGCAGGGTGACATGCGTACCTACGGCAGTGGCTGTCAGAAAGTTGAAGGCGCATCCATAAGCGTGTGCCAGCAGCAGGAAAGAGAGGACTTTATCGCCTTTTTTAAGGAGTTCGGTACGGATACCGAAGGTTATATTTCCGGCCAGGTTGTTACCGGTTATCATTACTCCTTTACTGAATCCGGTAGCGCCGGAGATATAATTGAGGAGCATGATTTTATCGTTGGATAGATCTGTATAAACTACATCCTCCCGGGTAAATCCATCGGGATATTTTTTCTCCATCTCCGCCTCCATGTGTTTGACAAACTTCTGGAGGGTCTCTCCGTCGCACTGATGCAGGCAACGGAAGTCTGTGAGGGAAAAAACACCACGGATGCCTAAAAGTTTCTCTTCTTCCAGGGTATCCCAGATGTGATCACTGGTAAAAAGGAATACGGATTCGGAGTGGTTAATGATGTGGTGTACATCGCTCGGATTGAAATCCTGAAGGATTGGAACAACAATGGCTCCATAGGTAACGGCGGCCATGTAAGAGATATACCAGCGGGAGTTGTTACGCCCGATCACGGCTATTTTGTCTCCGCGCCGCAAACTGCAATGATGAAAAAGCAGGTATAATTTGGCAATTTCTTTGGCTACCTCCCCATAAGAAAAGGTAAGTCCCTCGCCATAATCGGTATAACAAGGTAAATCCCAGTTTTCTCTGAAACTCTTTTCGTATAACTTAATAAAATTCTCTTCGATCATTGCACGTTTTATTAAAATCTGTGCAAAAGTAAAAAAACATTGATCTGTTAAAATT
>JAJPZL010000282.1:3241-5973 GCA_021204375.1 Bacteroides sp. | reverse complement strand
ACTGAAAAGTATTTCTTTTATCCTCTTGCTTTTATGGGGTATAGGATTTTTGCCCGCACAGGAACGAATTCAGGTGAAGGGAAAAATCGTAGATACGAACAAGGAGGAGATCATTGGAGCAAATGTCCTTATTAAAGGAACTACTATTGGTACCATTACCGATTTTGACGGTAATTTTACGCTGACAGCTGATGTAGGTTCTGTACTGGTTGTTACTTACCTGGGCTATCTGCCCACAGAGGTAGAAGTAAAAGATACAGCCCCTCTGCTGATTGAATTGACTGAAAACTCCAAAGAACTGGACGAGCTGGTTGTGGTAGGGTACGAAACCCAGAAGAAAATTACCAGTATCGGTTCCCAGTCGGGGATCAAAGTAATTTCCGACCTCAAACAACCGGTGAGTAACCTTACTACCGTACTGGTCGGACGTGTTTCGGGTATTGTCGGGGTACAGCGAAGCGGCGAACCGGGCCGGGAAGATGCCAGTATCTGGGTGCGTGGTATTGCTACCATGACAGGGAGCAGTCCGTTGGTACTAGTGAATGGGGTAGAACGCTCGTTCGCCGACCTGAACCCGGAAGATATTGAAACCTTCAGCGTTTTGAAAGATGCTTCGGCAACCGCTGTATATGGAGTACGGGGAGTGAATGGGGTGGTTATTGTAACCACCAAGAACGGGCAGGTAGGTAAACCCCGGATCAACGTAGAGTATAATGAAGGAGTCACCCGTTTTACCCAGTTACCCAAGCTGGCAGATGGTATTGCTTATATGCACGCGGCTAATGAAGCCTCTATGACCCGCGGAGGCTTGCAGGTCTTTTCTGATGAATATATCTATCGGACGATGGTAGGAGATGATCCTTATCTCTATCCCAATGTAGACTGGCACAATGAAATTTACAAGAAAATGGGCCATACCCGTCGTGCTTCTGTCAATGTGAACGGAGGTTCGGAACATGTACAGTACTATGTTTCCCTCTCTTTCTATCAGGAGACAGGACTATTCAAAACAGATAAGAACGCCACTTTCGACTCCAACCAACGCAATACCCGTTACAATTTTAACTCCAGCCTGACTATGGACGTTACTTCAACTACCCAGATGAAGTTGAATATCAAAGGAAATATGAGCGACCGTAACTATCCGTGGGTCGAAGCTAAGGATATGTTTGAACTCGTTTACAACATGCCGGCTACCCAGATGCCTGTTATCTATCCGGGAGGGGAAGTCCCTTTTATCTCTACCGGTGGAGAATTGGTCAATCCCTGGGCTTATCTGACTAAAAAGGGTTATAAATCGTACAATCAATCCAAAGTGATGGCTGATCTTCGCCTGACACAACAGCTGGACTTTATAACCAAAGGATTGTCACTGACAGGTATGTTTACCTATGATACCGAAAACAAAACCTACCTGGGCCGGGAATGATTTTACACCCAATACTGGGCTTATAACCTGGATGAACAAGGAGAACTGGTTCTGGAACAACAAGGAGCTACTCAAAGTAACTCTTTGACCTATAGCCGCAATACGGATGTACTGGAAAGAAAATACTACCTGGAAGCCTCGCTGAATTATAACCGTACTTTTGCTGAAGATCACAGTGTAACGTGGTTGTTGCTTTATAACCAGAGCGATCGTTTCAACATGAAAGCCGGGAATCTGATCGAATCGTTCCCTTACCGGAGTCTGGGGATTGCTGGACGTGCTACCTATAGCTTCCGGGATCTCTATCTGGCAGAGTTTAACTTCGGTTATAACGGGGCCGAGCAGTTCCACCCGGATAAGAGATTTGGTTTTTTCCCCTCTTACGGTCTGTGATGGATCCTTTCCAATGAAACATTTTTTGAACCTGTCCGGAAGTATGTACAACTTTTCAAGGTCCGGGCCTCTTACGGACAGGTAGGTAACAGCAATATCAAGATTGGTGACGACGAGATACGGTTTGCTTACCTGGATGAAATGGGAAATACAGGCTCTTACACATTTGGTAAAGACCGGAATAATGGCTATACGGGGGTCGATGTAACAAAATACGGGGTCGATGTATCCTGGGAGACCTCTACCAAAATGAACCTAGGACTGGATATGGAGTTCCTCGATAGTAGTTTGAGTGTAGCGCTGGATATCTTTAAAGAGCGCCGGGAGGGTATTTTCCTGAACCGTGCTTCTGTTTCCGGATCTATTGGTCTGCGTACCGGTGTGGTCGGAAACCTGGGGATCACAGAGAACCGTGGATTTGAAGCAACGGTTGATTATTCCAACAGGATTGGTAAAGTAGATCTCTCTGTAAAAGTAATTTTCACCTATAACAAAAATAAATTATTTGAAGACGACTCTCCCCTGAAACCTTACGACTGGATGGATAGCCTGGGCCACCGCATCAGACAACGTTTTGGCTATATCTGTGATGGTTTCTATACAGAGGAAGAGATCAACGACCCCAAGGTTGCCAAAACGATAGAGCCGGTAATGGCAGGTGACCTGAAGTATAGAGACCTTAATGGGGATGGAGTGATTGACGACTATGACAAGATGGCGATCGGTTACAGCAATATTCCTCAGATCGTGTATGGATTTGTAGTAACTTCCGCCTGGAAGGGTTTCAGTATCGGGGCCTTTTTTCAGGGAGCAGCCAAAAGCAATATCCTGATCAACGGCAGTAGCTTCGCTCCTTTTATTAACTCACTGGCCAGGGGGAACGTGTTTTCCAATATTGAAGACCGCTGGA
>JAJPZL010000282.1:0-3231 GCA_021204375.1 Bacteroides sp. | reverse complement strand
TGGACGGAAGAGAATCCCCGGCAGGATGCATTTTATCCTCGTCTGGCTATGGGAAATATTAACCAGAACTATGCGGCCAGTACTCATTGGGTAAGAGATGCCAGTTACCTGCGGTTGAAGACCATTGATTTTGGATATACTTTTCCCAGGGAGTAGACTACCAAAGCCGGGATATCCAATGTAAGACTTTTCGTGCTGGCTAACAATGTCTTTACCATCTCTCCTTTCAAACTTTGGGACCCGGAGCTGGGTGATGGTACGGGAACCAAGTATCCCAATATAAGTACCTATAGTTTGGGGCTGTCGTTTCAATTTTAAATAAGGGATAAGTATGAAAAAGAATAATATAGTATACGGATTGCTGCTGTTGGCAGCGGGAATATGCATCTCCTGTGAAGATTATCTGGATCAGGTGCCGAATAACATTCTTTCGCTCGAGGAGGTGTTCAGTAAAAGAGCTACGGTAGAGAGATATCTGGCTACGGTTTATTCCAGTATTCCCAATGAACTGGTGGATAATAACAATGCTGCTATCTCGGACGAAATGGATATCACTTTCGATGATTATGCAGAAAACTATATTAACATTGGTAGTATGACCCCATCCAAAGGATATAAACAGAGCTGGAGTAGTTATTATCAGGCTATTCGTTCGGCTACCATTTTTATAAACCGGGTGGAAGCCTGTCCCGACCCGGAGTTTCCGGAACAGCTGAAAAAACAGTTTAAAGCGGAAGCCAGGTCACTTCGGGCGTTTTACTATTTTCTATTATTCCGCTGGTACGGACCGTTTGTGATCAATGGAGATGAGGAGATCCCGGCTGATGCCGATCTCACTACAATGAGTATTCCCCGGAGCCCGGTGGATGCGTGTGTGGAGTATCTGATGAAGGAACTGGATCTTGCCTGTCAGGAAGGATTGCTGGATTGGTATGTCAGTGATCTGGATTACGGCAGAGTTACTATCCCGGCAGTAAGAGCCTTGCAGTCCCGCATTCTACTCTATGCCGCCAGCGACCTGTTTAACGGCAATACCGATTATGCAGACTTTAAAAATAAAGATGGAGAGAATCTGGTTAATCAAACGTATAGTAAGGACAAATGGGCTAGAGCCGCTACTGCTACCAAATCTTTTATTGATAACTTTGATCGTTTTGCCCTTTACGTCCGGAACGATGATCCGTATGAGTCTTACCAATATCTCTATCTGGACGATTGGAACCAGGAAGTTATCTTTACCCGGAATGATGCCAGCTATAGCCATATTGAGTGGAACTCTCCCCGTTTTGGGAATGGATGGTCGGGCTGGGATCCTACTCAGCAGATGGTAGATGCCTATTTTACCGCTTCCGGATTACCAATTACGGATCAGGTTTTTGTAAATAAGGATCCGAACTATAAAGAGGAAGGAGTTATTACTGAGGATAAAGGACATGCACTGAGCGGGACCTGGAATATGTATGTAGACAGGGAACCACGTTTCTATGTTTCCATCTGTTACGATAACAGCCGTTGGGTAGCTACTGCTTATGCCAATATCTGCGAACTTTACTACAATGGCAATACCGGGAAAATTCCCGGAACACGTAACTATTCTAAAACCGGTTATCTGATGCGTAAATTCAGTAATCCGGCTGCCGATGTCAAGAATAGTAGAATTCCTTCCAGATCGGCTATTATTTTCCGTTTGGGAGAGATTTACCTGAACTATGCCGAAGCTCTGAATGAGTCTGACCCGGGCCATCCGGATATTTTGTTGTATGTAAATAAGATCCGTGAGAGAGCAGGGCTTCGTGCGTATGGTACTAATGAGGGAGATATTTTCCTGAAATCTTCTACTCAGGAGGCTATCCGGCAGCTGATCCGTGCGGAACGCAGGGTAGAACTGGCATTTGAGAACCATCGCTATTTTGATTGTAAGCGCTGGAAGATATCTACTCAGACCGACGGAGGAGACTTCTGGGGAATGAATGTAGATGCAGGAAGACCTGAATTTTATCAACGTACTGTCTTTGAAACACGCGTATTCGAGCCGCAACACTATTTATGGCCTATTCCGCAGGATGAAATGTATAAGAACAGTATGTTGGTACAGAATCCCGGTTGGCAGTCCATGGATTAATCACTTAACAGGAACCTATTTAAAACGACGAATATGAAAAACAGAGTAATTTATACGATCTTATCTTTACTTTCCTTCTGTCTTCTGGCAGGATCCTGCAAAGATGATGGAGCGGAGAAAGTAGAAAAAATATCGCTTATACAAACCCAGTATGATCCTGAAGGAAATGAACTGGTTCTCAGGATCATGGATAATGAGGTATTGCAACTCATTCCGTTGATCTTTCCGGTGGATGCTGAGAATAAAAGCATTACCTATGAGAATGCCGATCACGCAGTCATGGAAGTAAGTGCCGATGGTCTGCTCACCGGTAAGTCACCCGGTGAAGATATATTGACCATGAAGGCTACCGATGGTTCCGGTGTAGTCCAGAGCTACAAAGTATATGTAAAAGATCATCAGATAAAGACAGAAGATCTTGGATTTTCTGAAGAGGAAATTACAGTAGAAACAAATGGAACGATAGATATAGGGACCAAAGTAGTCTTTACTCCGTCGGATGTCTGGGATAAATCCCTAACTTTTGTCTCTTCGGATCCGGGTATTGCTACAGTAGGCGAGGACGGTATATTACGGGGAGTAAAGGCCGGAACTACCACTATCACAGTAACGACGATAGATGGTACGAATATCTCTGCCTCCTGTCCTGTTACGGTAAGTCCTGATCTATACAGAAAAGAGTGGCAGATGGAAGTTACACCCAAAACCGGCTTTACCGGGGCAGATTTCCCGAACCTGATCGATGATGATATCACCTCGTTCATCAGTATCCCGAAACCTGTCCGTCATGCGGACGGACCTCCGGAAGGAGTACCCTGGGGATTTATTATTGACCTGGGAGCCTCTAAGACCTTTAACTATTTCCGTCTGTCTCACCGGAACGACCAGCTGGGGCTCCGGGCACGAAAACTCTCTTTCTTGGGAAGTAATGACGGAGAGAATTATACTCCCATTGATCCGCAGGGTATCTCTATCCAATATGAACCCCAAAGTTTCCTGACCATTGATGATCAGCCTCTGGCTGAATCTACCTACCGGTATGTGAAAATTATCTTTGATGAATGGGATAAAGATAATAACTCAGTGATACAAATTACCGAATTCTATCT
>JAJPZL010000188.1 GCA_021204375.1 Bacteroides sp. | reverse complement strand
GTGTTAAGTTATATAATTATCGGCTTCCCAGCCGCTTCTGTACCGTGTGGGGGCTATGAAGCCCCCTATAAGAACCTACCGGCTATGAAGCCGGCGGTAACATCAGGCACTTCTCTCTTTCTATTCCCGTATCACATACTTAATAAACAGATACCCACCGATAACCTGGAAAAGCATTCCCGGTATACCGATGCAGAAATCCTGCACGGCCATAAAAAAATCCTTTTCAATAAACACCCATTCCAGCAAGGTTCCCGTTGCCTGATAAAGCAACACCACAGTCGCCAGCAATAACAAAGAGACCTGTTTAAAGTGCCAGGAGATAAATCCGGCAAAAAACAGTCAGCAGGGTCGATTTGATCAGGATAGCCGGCAGGAAAGCTACCATAGGCATCCCGAAAAGAGCAGAGTTAAGCAAGGGAGAGAGAATAGCAGTGAACAACCCCACTCTCCAGCCATATTTATAAGCCCCGATCAGGGTAAAAAAGTAGATCGGCAACCACACCAATCCTCCCTGCGGAAGCAGGTGGTATATCTGTGGCAAAGCCTGGTTCCCCAGAATAAAAAGCCCGGCAAAAAGATAAGTTTTACTATCGTTATAATCAAGCGAGTATACTTTTACAGCAGTTGTTTCCATACCATATAATTTTTTGGGTCGTTAAAATTCAATTTTCTGTTTCAGCTTTTCGGCGTACTGATCGATCCGGTCCATCTCCTGCGGAATGTTGATACGCTGCGGACACTTGAGCCTGCATATATCGCAGCCGATGCAATGGTCTGCCTGGCGCGGCTTCTCTACCCGGCGGTTGTAACCCACCAGGAAAGCCCGGCGAGCCTGGCGGTAGTTCTCATTCATCGAACTCTTAGCCAGTTTTCCTTCGCTCACGCAACGGTTGTAATGAGAAAAGGTACCCGGTATATCAATTCCGTACGGGCAGGGCATGCAATACTGACACTCCGTACATTGAATATATTCCGCATTGATCAGGATATCCTTAACCTGCTCCAACACTTCATACTCCTGTTCGTTTAGGGGTACCAAAGGCGAGTAAGTACGGATATTCTCCTGCAAATGCTCCATATAGACCATGCCGCTCAATACGGTCAATACATGCTCCGGACTACCTGCGTAACGGAAGGCCCAGGTCGCTGCCGTATCCTCCGGATGCACCTGTTTCATCAGGGCAAGTGCCTGTGCCGGTACCCGGGAGAGACGTCCTCCCAATAGCGGTTCCATAATAATGGCCGGAACATTCTTTTTCACCAATTCCCCGTAGAGGTACTCTGCATTTACATTTCTTCCCGTAGCATGCTTCCAGTCCTGGTAGTTCAGCTGTATCTGGCAGAAATCCCACTGGATATCCATACCCAGTACATGGTCGAATGCCTCCACTACACCGTGGAAAGACCACCCCAGGTTCCGGATACGTCCCGCCTCCTTCTCTTTAATCAGGAAATCAAGCACCCCGTTCTTAATGAACCGGTTCTCAAAATCCTCTATGCTTCCCCCCACACTGTGTAACAGGTAGTAATCAATATAATCTACATGCAATTCGCACAGGGATTTATAATACATGGCTTTACTTCCCTCCAGGGTCTGTGTAGAGGGATTAAAATTAGACATTTTAGTCGCGATAAAGAACTTATCCCGGGGATGACGTTTCAGGGCTATCCCCGTAGCCGTTTCCGACCAGCCCCTTACATAGACCGGAGCCGTATCAAAATAGTTCACTCCGTGCACAATGGCATAATCCACCAGTTCGTTCACTGCATCCTGGTCTACCTCCTCTTCGCCGTTTGAATTGGTACGCAACGGCCACCGCATACACCCATACCCCAATAACGAAGCTTTATCGCCCGTATGGGGATTGGTACGGTAGGTCATCCTATCGGTCGGTACCTCTCCCGGCGAAGAACTACCTGCCGTCCTCAGCCCCGTTGTATTTTTACATCCGTACAAGGCAGCCGCACCGGTCACGGCACCGGCACCTGCCAGTTTTAAAAAGTTTCTGCGATCTAATCCTTTTATATTCTTTTTAGCCATAATCTTTTTTTCAGTTAAATAGTTCGGTGCATCAGGTTTCCTTCTAGATAAATTGCACTTAACGGGCGTGAGGGGCAGAGGTTCTCGCAAGCTCCGCAGCCGATACAACGCTCTACATCCACCGCCGGGATCTTCAGTGATTTCTCGTTATTCGGGTCGATGGGCACCTGCTGGATAGCCCCTGTCGGGCAGTGCCGGTAACAGTTGTTACATTGCACACTATCCCGGTTCACCAGGCAGTTATCCCGGATCCATACCGCGCGTCCTATCTGCAAAGCCGATTTATCGGCTGTTGTGATCCGTCTGATCGCTCCTGTAGGACACACTTCCGAACAACGGGTACACTCCGGACGGCAATATCCCCGCTCATAGGAGACCTCCGGTTGCATCAGTTTATCCAGGTTCGTCGAAGGACGCAATATCTGGTTGGGACACGCCGATATACAAAGCTGACAGGCTGTACAATTTCTATTCAGGTTCCGGGCACTCCCGGATCCCGGAGGAGTGATCGGCGTGGTACGTTTGGGACGCTTTTTATCAATAATGGTGACAAATCCGCCGTCGCCCAGTACCTCTTTCGCTTTCAGGGCAGCACCTGCGGCCAGCATAGCAGTGACCGAAAGGAAGTTGCGCCGTGCATTCTCTTTTTTGCCTGCAGCAGCCTGCCTGGTCACCACTGTCTCTTCCTGCTTTTCAGCGGCTTTTTTTCCGGCTATCTTATACCGGATAGTCCCCTTATTACATTTACCGATACAATCCATGCAGGTTACGCAACGGGTATAGTCAATGTGATGGGCTTTCGCGTCGATACACGAGGCTTTGCAATTGCGGGCACACAAGCCGCAACTGTTACATTTATTCGTAAGGATCACCGGCTTAAAAAGCGAAAAACGGGAGAAGAAGCCCAGTACCGTACCTACCGGACAGATGGTGTTGCAGTAGGTGCGGCCGTTTCTCCAGGCCAGGATAGCTAGTATGATCACCGTAAGGATAGCAACACCCAGGGGAATGCCTCCTTTCAGCCAGATATCTACCGAATAAAAAGTATAACTGTCAATCCTCTGCGCCACAAAAGCCAGTAGATTATTACCCAATTGCCATACCGGGGCAAAGAGGTTCGAAGCAATGCGTCCGTAGGCACTGTAAGGCTCCAGTAAAGAGACTATCACCGAAAGTCCCGCAAAGATAGCTACAATAAAGAGCCCTAACGCTCCGTAGCGCAACCAGGAGACAGCGGGTGAGTAAGAGAAACGGTTCTTTTTCTTTTTTCCTGCCGCCCAGGAAATCGTATCCTGGAATACCCCCAGCGGGCAGATCACGGAGCAGTAAATGCGTCCGAAAAGCAGGGTAAGTACTACTAAGAATGCTACAATACCGACGTTGAGAGCCAGCAGTGCAGGAAAGAACTGAATTTTTGTCATCCATCCGAACCAATGGTGTATGGTTCCCGTAAAATCGAGGAAGAGCAAAGTGATGAACGTGAAAAAGAAGATAGCGGCCGCTATCCTGATCCTTCGTAACATAGATGTTTGATTTTTTTGTTTATTATGTATGTTTCTTAACATGAATCATAACCTTTCGCAAATTTAGTAGAATAAGGGATATGCGGAAAGAATTCTCCCTTTAAAAGGGTAAAAATATCCCTGAAAACGGCACGGATCTGTTTCATTTTTGTTTTCCTTTCCGGATTCTGTCCGGTACAAACGGGAACCGTCTCGGGAACAGCAACTCCCGGTATCCTGAAAAAGTACCGCTTCCGGATCCCTTTTGTTAAAATAAAACCGGCTGTTCCTGCTTTTTTCCGGATTTTGAGGTATAGTTGCTCTCACCATGATTAACTAATTGATAAATAGTGTATTGCGCCTGATTTAAATACCTTTTCCCGACTCGCTACATACTCGCCACGCAACTGATTGCTCCCGAGCGTATTATAAGGGGTTACTTTCCAAAGGTCACCACTCTTATACCTATATATAGAAAAAGAAGTAAATGTCTTTTCAGACTTTTGAAAGAAGAAATTCTTTCTTTTCCTGTTTATTTGTTTTTTAAACTCTTTCATATTCTCCGGATAAAATGAAGGGGTAAAGTTACCATTCGCGAGATTCTCCGTAAGTCAAAAAAAAGGGGGTGAATTAAAACGGTTAATGTGTTTGTTTACAGGTGTTTGGTGTTTTAAAGCAGTCCCAATTCGACCCTTTTTTCGCTTAAACGGTTTGTTAATTTATTCTAATGGTTCCGAAGATCCGTCCGGTATTGTCTGATCGCGGAAAAGTATAGGACGGTATAAAAAAAGTACACGATCGTGCATAAAAAAGTATAGGACTGTGTGCAAAAAAATAGAGAACGGTATAGGGAAAATTGCAGAAAAATGAGTATCTTTACTGCTACCAATAAAGACTAAAAAAACGACTATAAGACAAACGTGTGCTGGTTTATGGATGGTGTGTTCACTGCTTTTTCTGTGCGGGTGTAGTCGTGTGAACGAGCGGAGAGACAGCCAGGAGAGTGATCGGATCTGTGTGGATGAAGAGGAGAACCGGGAGATCCGCTTAGAACATGCAAAGGCGTGGGAAGAGGCCGGGAAGCTCACTTTTTCGGATACGGATTTCTTATAAACCAAACAGCCCATGAGTGATAATGCGATTGCTCCTTACGACTATCATACGGGACGGGTAGGAGACAAAGCTTATAACCAGATGGTCTATGTAAAGGCGCTGGAGCGGGTAAAGAGACACCTAGTCGTAGAGGAGAATAAGCTGGTGGTTCCCCTTCGTTCGGGTGCCCCCGTCTATATGGCAGAGGATCTTTTCTCCTACATCGTGGGAGTGATAGACGACTGGAACAGATGGGTGGAAGAGGGATTATTTAAGATCGTACAGACCGAAGAGGGGTATTACGACATTGCTCCTGCGGCTGTTTATCCGGAAAGAGATGGATAAACGCAGAACCACCCGGAGATCGTCCTGCGCTCCGGTATCTCTTTTTATTCCCGGTGGAAAATAGTAGCTGAGGGTTGTGCGGCAGGCATGATCAGGATATCCTGCAGGTCTACATGGGCAGGAGCATTGATCGCATAACTTACCGTATTTGCAATATCCTGCGCCACCAGCGGCTCAAATCCCTGGTATACCTGGTCGGCACGATCCTGGTCTCCTTTGAACCGGACAAGGGAGAACTCGGTCTCGGCAGCTCCGGGAGCGATCAGGGTCACCCGGATCTTATAGGGGCTCAGGTCGATGCGCATGGCCTGTGAAAGTGCCCGTACGGCATGTTTAGTGGCACAATAGACATTTCCGTTAGGATAAACCTCCCGTCCGGCGATAGAGCCGATATTGATAATATGGCCTGATCTGCGCCCTACCATTCCCGGAGCGATGGTACGGGTTACATATAGTAATCCCTTGATGTTGGTATCGATCATGCGCTCCCAGTCATCTACATCTCCTTGGTGGATGAGAGAGAGTCCAGCAGCCAGTCCGGCATTGTTCACCAGTACATCCACCTTTTCCCATCCGGCAGGCAGGGCCCCCAGGTTGTTCTTTACCTCTTCGTAGTTTTGTACATCGAAACAAAGCGGTAGTACCCGGATCTTTCCGGCGGCTTCGAGCGTGGTCTTTAACTCTCCCAGCCTTTCCCGGCGACGACCTGTCACAATAAGGTCAAAATTCTCTCCGGCCAGTTGCTCTGCTATGGCACGGCCGAAACCGGCAGTGGCCCCTGTAATAAGTGCTATCCTTTTCATATCTTTTGAATTGATGGTTGGATTCAGAGGTAAAGGTAACGGTTTTTCTGTAGATAGAGAGAAGTTACGCCTGATAATTTTTCGGAGAGGAAAAAGAATTATTTGTCTGGTATTTGTTTTATCTTTGTCGTTATAAGTGGCAAATCGTGATAAATAATTATGATTATCCGCATGATGTCCGTTGATTTATTGAACATCATATGAATGTTT
>JAJPZL010000399.1 GCA_021204375.1 Bacteroides sp. | reverse complement strand
CCGCGACCCTAACCTTGGCAAGGTTATGCTCTACCAACTGAGCTACTTTCGCGTTCTCTTGCTTTTGCGGTTGCAAAGGTATGTATTTCCCGCAAACCTGCAAATGTTTTGAATGTTTTTTTAATATTTCTTTTTGACTTTTTCCTATTCTCCTCTTTTAGAAGACATTCTGATTTCATCAGGAACAGTGGGTAAAATGGGAGATGCCGGGACGATGCGGATCAGCTCATGCGATCCCTGTAATCTTCGTACCGGAAAATTCTGTAAATATCAGGTTCACCGCTTTTTTTCCAAAGTGCTATAGCGGGATGATCGATACCGTTGAACATAGTTGTTTTTACCATGGTGTAATGTATCATATCTTCAAAAATGATATGCTCTCCTATTTGTAGTTCATGATCAAAACTCCACATTCCTATATAATCTCCGCTCAGGCAACTGTTCCCTCCCAGCCGGTAAGCATAAGGCCCCTCCTCGTTCATTCGGGCTCCCCGTACGGCAGGTTGGTAAGGCATTTCCAGACAGTCGGGCATGTGGCAGGTAAAACTGACATTGAGAATAGCAGTTTTAATCCCCCGGCTCTCTACAATATCTACCACCGTAGAGAGAAGGGTTCCGGTTTGCCAGGTAAAGGCAGATCCGGGTTCCAGGATCACTTCAAGATGGGGATAACGATATCTCAAAGATTTAAGGAGGTAGATCAGATGCTCTGTATCGTAATCATTCCGGGTCATCAGGTGTCCTCCTCCCAGATTCAGCCATTGGATCTGAGAAAACCAGTGGCTGAATTTCTCTTCTATATGCTTCAGGGTACGTTCTAGCTGGTAAGAATCGGATTCGTAATGACAATGACAATGGAAACCTTCTACTCCTTCGGGTAGCTCCTCCGGCATCAGGTCGGCTGTTATCCCGAAACGGGTACCGGGTGCACAGGGGTTATAGAATTCTGTCTCTACCTCTGAGTATTCGGGATTGATGTGGATACCACACGATACAGGATTACTACTCTTTTTCACAAAAGGATAAAAGCGGTGAAACTGGCCGAAAGAGTTAAAGGTTATATGGCTGCTGCATCTCATGATCTCCGGGAACTCTCCTTCCGTATAGGCCGGCGAATAGGTATGAGCCCTACTGCCAAACTCCTCCAGGGCCAGACGGGCTTCGTAGAGCGAACTGGTGGTAGAAGCATCGATATACTCCCGGAAAATGGGGAACGACTTCCACATGGCAAAGGATTTAAAGGCCAGTATGATCTCTACATTAGCACGATCTTTCACACTTTTGATAAGACTTAAGTTTTTACGTAACAACTCCTCTTCCATGACGTAACAGGGAGAGGGTACTTGACTATAATCTACCATTTTTCTTACTCTATAATTGTAAAACGTGCAAAACGAAGTAACAGTTGTTTTTCTCCGGCATTCTTAAACCGTACGGTGGCTTTGGTATTCTCTCCTGCTCCCTCGATGCGGATCACCTCTCCTATACCAAAGCGTTCGTGTTCTATCCGCTGGCCGGCCTGTAGCGAAGAGTTGTTTTTAGCTCCTCCTGCATTTCCGGAATTACCGGAAAGCGAAGAGACTTTCTTCAATCCGGAAGCATGGCAAACTGCCGGAGAGGGACGCCGGAAAGTGTTCTCCTCCTTCTGATAGGAACGTTTCGGCTGCCTATTTTGTTCGCTGCGTACCCGTCCGGCCCGTTCTTCTACCTGGCGGGCCATAAGTACCTCCTGAGGAAGTTGCAGGAACTGTACATCAATATCGTGGAGAAAGCGGCTGGGCGAGCCAAACTCCATTTTTCCATACCTGAACCGGGTTTTAGCATACGATAGATAGCAATGTTCCTCAGCACGGGTAATGGCTACATAGAAGAGCCTGCGCTCCTCTTCCATGGCACGGGGAGAGTCGGATACCATGATGCTGGGAAAAAGATTCTCCTCCAGTCCCACTACAAATACATTTTTAAACTCCAGTCCTTTGGCGGCATGTACAGTCATCAGGGTGATCTTAGGACCTTCGTTCTCCTTATCGGTATCCATATCGGTCAGTAGGGATACTTCCGAAAGGAAATCGATCAGGGATATCTCGTTATTTCCCTCCTCCTCACGCATGGAGCAGAATTCATAAATACCATTCATTAACTCTTCGATATTCTCCTGGCTGCTCAGGTTCTCAGGAGTACAATTCTGGTATATTTCATTGATGATACCGGAACCTTTTACAATATCAGTCGCTAACTGATAGGCATTCTCCTCTCCGGTCCGGGCGGCAAAGCTTTCGATCAGTTCCCGAAAGAACTGCAATTTACCCTGCGTTCCTTTGTTTATGACAAGTCCGTACCCTACCGGATCGGTAATAACCTGCCAGAGACTCACCCGGTTCTGTGCGGCAGCCTGCCCGATCTTAGCCAGGGTCGTTTGTCCGATACCCCGGGCCGGATAATTGATGATGCGTTTAAAGGCCTCCTCGTCGTCCGGATTTACTACCAGACGGAAATAGGCTATAATATCTTTAATCTCTTTGCGTTGATAGAAAGAAAGCCCTCCGTATATTTTATAAGGCAATCCCCGCTTACGCAAAGCCTCTTCAAAAATACGTGACTGGGCATTGGTACGGTATAAAATGGCAAAATCGCTGTATTCATAGTGCTCCCTGAGACGTAGCTCCCCGATCTTATTGGCAACAATATCTCCCTCTTCTACATCCGAGTAGGCCTGGAAGATCCCCAGCGGTTCGCCCTGCTCTTTTTCGGAGAAAACATTCTTCCGGATCTGCCTACGGTTCTTTTCGATCAGGCTGTTGGCAGCACATACAATGCATTGTGTAGAGCGGTAATTCTGCTCTAATTTAAAGATTTTTGCCTCTTTGTAAAAACTGGTAAAATTAAGTATATTATTAATATTGGCTCCCCGGAATGAGTAGATACTCTGCGCATCGTCTCCTACTACTGCGATCCGCTGGTCTCTCCCCGAAAGTTGCTGTACGATCTGATGCTGGGCAAAGTTGGTATCCTGGTACTCATCTACCAGGATAAACCGGAACTGGTCGCGATACTTTTCGAGTATCTCCGGAAAGTCGCGGAACAAAATATAGGTATAAAAAAGCAGGTCGTCAAAATCCATCGCTCCGGATTGTTTCAGGCGTTCCCAATAGATACGATAAATCGTGTGTACCTCCGGCATTTTGGCAGCACTGTCGCTCTCCCATACCTCCCGGGTATTAGCATATACCGCAGGGGTGATCAGCCTGTTCTTAGCATTGGAGATCCGTGCCTGTACACTACCGGGTTTATATACTTTTTCATCCAGTTCCATATCTTTAATGATGGTACGTATCAGGCTTTTGGAGTCACTGGTATCGTAGATGGTAAAATGAGGGTTAAATCCTAAATAGTCAGCTTCACTGCGCAGGATCCGGGAAAAAAGGGAGTGGAAGGTACCCATCCATAAATAGCGGGCCCGCTTCTCTCCTACCTGCCTGGCAATACGCTCTTTCATCTCCCGGGCCGCCTTGTTGGTAAAAGTAAGGGCCAGGATGTTCCAGGGCTGGTATCCGGACTCCAGCAAATAGGCTATTTTATAAGTTAGCACCCGGGTCTTGCCCGAACCGGCACCGGCTATCACCAGCGAAGGACCATCGTTATAGAGAACAGCAGCCCGCTGATTTTCATTCAATTCATCCAGATAATTTGCAGACATCAATATTTATTCTTATATTTAGAAAATAGAGATCCCGATCCATCTATCGTCTCTTTTCCGGTAATTTACCGGCAAAGATAGTGAAAGTTTAATGATTTCCTATCGAACAAACGGTGTTTGGGAACGTTTAATATAGTATTTACCGAAAGCGAAATATATGTGTATCTATTTCATTAATCTCTTAACAGTAATAAGTATGATGTTTCAAATGCCTAACTTACCTTATGAGCACAACGTACTGGAGCCCGTTATCAGTAAGCAGACCATTGATCTGCATTACGGAAAACATCTCCAGACCTATGTGGACAAACTCAATGATCTTGTGAAAGGAACCGATCTGGAAGGAAAAACGATCGAAGAAGTGGTAAAAGAGGCTCCCGAAGGGCCTGTTTTTAATAATGCAGGGCAGGTATTGAACCATACCCTCTATTTCCTGCAATTTAAACCCAAACAGGAGAACAACCGCCCGACAGGTAAAATTCTTCAGGCTATTGAAAGAGATTTCGGTAGTTTTGAAGAGTTTCAGAAGTCTTTCAGCCAGGCCTCTGTCGATATCTTCGGTTCAGGCTGGAGCTGGCTCTCTGTAGATAAGGATGGAAAATTGATCATCACTAAAGAGGCAAACGGTAGTAATCCGGTACGACACGGATTGAAACCGTTGCTCGGTTTTGATGTCTGGGAACACGCTTATTACCTGGATTACCAGAACCGCCGGAAAGATCATATTGACCAGCTTTGGTCGATCATCAACTGGGAGGCAGTGGAAAGCAGAATGTAATAATCAGCATCAGGAGTTATAAAAATAGTTCCTGGTAATTTCTTACTAGTTTCAATAGCAAAAGCGGCCGGGTGAATAAGAGTACCCCGGCCGCTTCCTGTTCATATTAGTTCATTAAAGGGAGATCAATCTCTTTTTTTCCAGAGCCTGCTCATATCTTCCAGTGTTTTCCCTTTGGTCTCGGGTACCCACTTCCATACAAAGAGAGCAGAAGCCAGTGCGAAGAAAGCATATATCAGGTAAGTACCACCTACACTCCATACGGAAAGTGACGGGAAGGTACTGGATACGACAAAGTTGGATATCCATTGTGCAGCTACCGCAATAGCCACAGCCTTTCCACGGATCGTATTGGGGAAGATCTCAGAGATCAGTACCCAGCAGATGGGGCCCCAGCTCATCATGAACGAAGCGGTATAGATAATAATGAAAACCAGTGCTCTGATACCGATTACATCCATAAAAGAGAGTATACTCAAAGCTACCATTCCGATACACATACCGGTAGAACCGATAATCAGCAGCGGTTTACGCCCGAACTTATCTACTGTAAGGATAGCCACCACCGTAAAGAGAATATTCACAACACCCATTACCACAGTCTGGATCATGGATACATCTCCACTGGCACCCATGTTCTCAAAAATACGGGGAGCATAGTAGAGTACTACATTGATACCTACAGCCTGCTGAAATACAGAGAGCAGGATCCCAATGATGATCACTCCTACTCCATAAATAAATATCTTTTCACTCTTCTCTTTGGCCGTCTCTTTGATCTCTTTAAGAATAGCCAGTGCCTTCTTCTTTCCATTGATGTGAGTAAGCACATTCAATGCACCGTCCATATCGCCGGAAAGCACTAAATAACGAGGCGTTTTAGGTACAAAGAAAAGCAGCAGACCAAAAATAGCAGCCGGGAAAGCCTCACTGAGGAACATCCGTCTCCATCCGATCGCTACCATTGCTTCTGCCGTGGGTAGATTGGCACGGATCAGGTAATTCACAAAATAGACAACGAGCATACCGAAGATAACGGCAAACTGGTTGCAGGAGACCAACGTTCCCCGAATATTAGCCGGAGCAATTTCGGCAATATACATCGGGCAGACCGCCGAAGCCAGTCCTACACCGATCCCACCCAATACACGGTACACATTAAACATCAGAAGCAGGTTTAAAGAGGGCTCCCCGTGTTTAAAGAAGAGGAATTCAGGATTGTAAGAACCCAGTGCAGAGAGAAAGAAAAGAAGAGCAGCCAGGCGAAGAGAATTACGACGTCCCAGCCGGGAGGCCAGGATACCGGAGATAGCTCCCCCGATCACACATCCGATCAGGGCACTGAAGGCAGTGATACCGTGCCAGGCTTTATTGTAGTCAAAATCGGGAGCACCCCGAAAAAAATCTTCCAATGCTTTCTCGGCTCCGGATATGACTGCGGTATCATACCCGAACAGCAATCCCCCGATAATGGCAACGGAAGTTATGGAGTAGAGGTAGAGTTTACTACCCTGGTTCGTATTATTT
>JAJPZL010000251.1 GCA_021204375.1 Bacteroides sp. | reverse complement strand
TCATACGGATAATCATATTACTTATTTAGCTATCTGGATTGACCGGATTGCCATAGCTAATACTTCGTTAGGAAGATGGAATACAAGTGGAGAAAAGTTGGAACATCCTTTTAGTAGGCAGGCTATAGCCATGGTCTTCGATTTTCCGGAGTCCAATCCTTTTTGTACAAGTTCAGGAAGTGCCATCAATCAGTTGGAATGGATTATTCGCTATTTAGAATCGGAAAGCGACAATCCGTTTGCTGCTCAAATGGTAAATGCTTCCAGTGGAGAGAAAGAACAATTTGAAGCAAAAGCATTGACAGCAGTGGTAACAGATCCGCCTTATTACGATGCAATTGCCTATGCGGATATATCCGATTTTTTTCTATGTGTGGATGAAGCGTACATTAGGCGATATTTATCCGTTGAATTTTGCTACGCCACAAACTCCCAAAGCAGAAGAATGTACGGTATTAAAACATCATCATAATAACAGTGAAACCGAAGCAAAATTACACTTTGAAAAGAAACTGACCGATATTTTTAATGCCATCGAATATCAAACCTCTGATGTGGTGAGCATTATGTTTGCACACCAAAGTACAGAGGCCTGGACTACCCTTTGTAATTCTATACTTGGAGCACGCATGAATATTACAGGCAGTTGGCCTATGGATACAGAAATGGCCAATCGTAGTTTGGGATTAGCAGCAGCTGCCCTTGAATCCTCTGTTACAGTCTCTTGCCGACCGCCGGAACGCAAGGGATATGCCAGTTTTAAACAGGTAAAACGTGCTATTGAAGAAAAAGTAACGGAAGAAGTTAATTCCTTGTATCAGTTAGGTTTCCGGGGTGCCGATCTTTTAACTGCCTGTTTTGGTCAGGCGGTCAGTGAATTTGGTAAATATGAATCTGTTGAAAAAGCGGATGGTAGTGAGGTAAAAGTAGCAGATCTGTTAGAACTTGCACGCAGTGCTGCTTTCAATGCTTTATTAAGGGGATTTGATGGAGATGAATATACCCGTTTCTATATTGGCTGGCTGCAGATGAATGGAATGGGAGATACAGATTTTGATAATGCAGCTAAGTTTGCCCGTGTTGGAATGAGTATAAATATTAGCGACATTTTTCATCATAACCTCCTTATAAAGACCGGTAATCAACAGCATTTAGCCTCTTATGAGGAACGCATTCAGGATAATATATCCGGTACAAAAGCTGAACATCCGTTGATAGACCAGGTACAACGAGCCATGAAACTCTGGAAAGAAGAAAACCGGAAGCAACTGCTCAGGCATATTAAAACAGTAGGGTCGGAGGCCAACAACAGTTTCTGGCGTGTATTGGCTTCCCTAAAGGAACTACTTCCCGAAGGAGATGACTTGAAACAGGTAGAAGGCCTCCTGGCAAACGCGGCCGACTTGATACAGAACTGTGATAAAGTATTTATTAATAAACAAACGACGTTGGACTTTTAATATTCAGAATATATGAACGACCAGATACATAAAGCATTAGGCATATTTCTCGACGCTATGCGTCCTTTTGTTGTAAGTCTCTTACAACAACATTTTCCTCATGAACCCTGGGAAGGAGTCTATTATTCAAAGCTAAATCCGGATAAACAGGCCATATGGAACCAGGCAATACGTGCACAAGGTGAAAATCCGTCCTGTATGAATCTTATTGACTACTACAACCTGCAGAATTTTGCTATCAACTTCAAACGGGAACTCGAGCAGGAATTCGGCACGATCAAAGAGGCAAATAAGTTTATCAGTTACCTCCAGGAACTCCAGGAGACACGGAATAAATGCAGCCATTACCAGGTATTGGATGAAGATGAAATAGAGCGTACCTTCAGCAACCTCAAGTTGGCAGCCCGCTTACTGAAAATGAAAGAATTAATAGTAGAGATAGAGAACATTAAAAAGCAGCATAAGATTTCTTCTCATCAGCATAGGGGGGTGGCTCCGGAGGTTACTCCTAAAAATATAACATTTACAGAAGATTCTCCTATTCCTGCCTGGTTTACCAATGTATATCCACATTATGATATCCGGAACGGAGTGTTGGATGAGTCCGTGTTTGCTGCCAATCTGAGTGAAGTAGCCTTAGGTACCGGACAGGAAGTATACAGCAATCCGACCATCTTTTTTGAGAAGACCTATATCACTGCCGGATTGCGAGATATCTCCAATCGGGTCATTCGTGCCCTGAATGGAGAGGAAACAGATAATCGGGTCATCTCTTTACAGACCGGATTTGGAGATGGTAAAACGCATACCCTAATCTCTTTATACCATATAGCCAAAGCGGGTCGCTCCTTCATGAACTCCGTATACCACCAGCAGATACTCAATCAGGGAGTAATGCCTCAGTTTGACAATGCGAAAGTAGCTGTTTTTACGAATAACACTACCGATGTGGTTCAGGGCAGGCAAACGGACGACCTTATAACCATCCGTACTCTGTGGGGTGAACTGGCCTATCAGTTAGGAGGAAAGGAGGGCTATAACCGGATTCGGGAAAACGATGAAAGCCTGACTGCACCTACTGCCTCGTTGATAAAACCCATACTGGAACAGGCTGCACCTGCTCTTCTCCTGATTGACGAGTTAGCTGATTACTGCAACAAAGCGACTGCCAAAAAAGTGGAGAGTGGTAGTCTTTATACCCAGACAATCAGCTTTGTACAAACATTGACAGAGGTAGTTTCTTCTATACCCCGCTGCTTACTCATCTCTACTCTTCCGGCAAGTGCTACGGAAGTTGCTTCTTCTGAAACAGGCCAACAAATACTCTCTTCCCTGGAAACCCGGATTATTCGTGTGGGTACCAGCATCAAACCTGTAGATGACGAAGAAATCTTTGAAGTAGTACGCCGACGGTTATTTGAGAATGTAGAAAATCCGGAGGTTATAGAACAGGTATTGACACGTTATAAAAATACCTATCACAACCGCTATCGCGACCTGCCTGACTATGCAGACCGTATGGACTATATCAACAAAATGCGAAAATCTTATCCGTTCCATCCGGAGCTGATAGATATGTTCCGGTTGAAGTGGGGAAATGATTCCAGATTTCAGCGTACAAGAGGTGTATTGAGACTACTGGCTTCTATTGTAAAAGATCTCTGGATGCGTCGGGGGGCACTGACCGGTTCGCAGGCACTTATTCACACTTCCGATGTAAACTTGGCTAATCTTCATACACTCACAGCTCAGATCACCAGTTTGATGGGGAGCCAGTGGGAAACTGTTATGCACGCAGATGTTATTGGTACTTCCAGTAACGCATATAAGATTGATAACGAAGATCCGGGAAGCAATATTGCTAAATATAATCTGACCCAGGGAATAGCAACCACCTTATTGATGAGCTCCATTGGGGATTTACAGAATAAAGGGCTCAACATAGAGCAATTAAAACTCTGTATGCTCCGTCCCAATGCTTTCAATCATAGTGAAATAAATAATGCCCTGAATAAGTTAGAACAGGTGGCATTTTATCTCTATTCTACCAATGTGGGAACCCGGAATTACTGGTTCCAGGCAAAACCGAATATTAATATTCTGGTAAATAAAGCGAAATCAGATGTCAATAAAGAGGATATTAAAGCCGAAATATTGAAAAGGTTACATACACAGACTCACTCAACCAGCCAGTTAAGAATATTAATAAACCATTCAGAAGATGTACCAGAACAAAAGTCGTTAACACTGGTCATTTTAGGACCCGACTATGCTACGCAAGCGAACCCTATCAACGGTAAAGTAAAAACATACATTAAGCAAATAGCGACTAAAAAAGGCAATACACAACGGATATACC
Organism: Bacteroides sp.; assembly: GCA_021204375.1. Taxonomy (GTDB): domain Bacteria; phylum Bacteroidota; class Bacteroidia; order Bacteroidales; family Bacteroidaceae; genus Bacteroides. Next base: position 2,266 of record JAJPZL010000251.1, on the reverse strand, counting down.
GTAATACGATATTTTATCTTACTTGCTCTGAGACCAACTTAGGTATATTGCAAACCAAGTTATTAGAGTATCTGGCCTGCAAAAAAGCTCAGGAAGAGTACAACGGGCAACTGGATAGCGAACAGAGAAAAGACATTCTGGCCCGTAAAACAGAATCAGACAATCAAGCGAATGAGCAGTTAATAGCTATCTACAATGTGGTATTGCGCCATTCGGCAACGGAAGGAATTGAAACCATTGAGGTAAGACACTTCGCCAATGATTTCAATACACAAATTACAAAGAATGTGATTGATTCTATTATGGAAGAAGAATGGCTTATTAAAACCATTGGAGCAGGTACGTTGAAAAGCAACCATTTGTACCCATCAGTAGAGTCTCCCGTAAATGTAACAGCACTGTATGAAGCATTTCTACAATACGACGACAAACCTATGATAAGTGGAATTGAAGCAGTAACCAGTTGTATACAGAAATATTGCTATAATGGAGAATTTAATGTGGCTTTCGGTGAAGAAGGGAATTATACCCGTATTTATCATAACGAAAATATATTTGATTTAAATGTTACGGACAAACAATATTGGTTAGTTGACAAAACCGTAGTACTTCAGCCAGAAAGTGGCAATCCTACAAGCACACCGCCGCAACCTTTAAATGTGCCGGATAAAGATAATGTAGCCCACCCGAAAAATCCTGAAAGTGACACACAAGATACTGTACGGAAATTCAGATCCATTAAAATTTCCGGAAAAATACCCATGGATCAATGGACACATATGTTTCCCAGTTTCATTATTCCCTTAAAAAATAATGGATTAGAAATTGAGATTTCATTTAAGGCAAAGTCTACCAGCCTGAAACCTTTGGACGAATCTGCGCATATCTATAAAGTTGTAAAGGAATCGGCACAACAGCTTGGCTTGAATTTAGAGGAGGAAGTACAGGAAAATACAAATTGATACTAAAAACAGTTAGTTCCAATGAATATGAAACAGATCATCCAACAACTCGAAGGCAGGCGATTGGAGTTCAAAGAGACTCTTCCCGAACATGCGGATCTGGCCAAAACCATTTGCGCCTTTGCTAACGATGCCGGTGGTGAATTATATATCGATGTCCGGAATCATCCGAGGGAATTGACCGGATTGCCCGAAGAAGAGCTGGTAACTATAGAAGAGCAGGTAAGCAATATCATATTTGACCGTTGCTATCCGGCTATTCTACCGGAAATTACTTTCCTGACTGAGGAAGAGAAACATATTATACGCGTTACTATTTATCGGGGTAGTACCCCTCCTTATTACCTGAAAGAAAAAGGAAAACTCAGTGGAACCTACATCCGGGTTGGCTCTTCTAACCGCTTAGCCGATGAGGAGATCATAACCGAACTGGAGCGTCGGAAAAGGAATATTTCCTTTGATAGTGAGCCTGTAATGGATAAAACAGTGAACGAGTTGGATATTGAGAGTTTTAAGCAGGAGTATCAGAATAAAACAGGTGAGGCTTTGGACATTCAGACGCTGCGGAAACTGGAACTTGTTAAAACCCTGAATGAAACGGAATACCCAACTAATGCCTTAATATTACTATCAGACGATAAGCTCCATCGATCGCTCTTTCCTTTTGCAAAAGTAGAGTGTGCCCGATTCAAAGGAATTACTTCGGAAGAATTTATTGATCAGAAAAGCATTCAATCCAACATAGCCATACAGGCGGAAGAGGCCTATAATTTTGTACTGCGCCATATAAATCAGGGAGCTGTCGTGAAAGGTGTGTATACTGTTTCCCGTTGAGAATATCCGGTAAAGGCCGTATGCGAAGTAATAAGAAATGCAATAGTACACCGGGATTATTCACTCACTAGTAAGGATATTAAGATTGCTATCTATGATGATATGGTAGAGATCACCAGTCCTGGGCTTTTACCTCCTTCTATTGATTATGCAGCCATGGAGAGTCGCCAGAATGATGCCCGTAATAAGGTGATAGCCCCTGTCTTTAAACGGATAGGAGTCATAGACCAATAGGGAAACGGATTGAAACTTATAGCGGATGAATTAAAAGAGTATCCCGGAATAGAGTTCCGCTGGAGGGAGGCCGGGCTATCCTTTCAAGTACAGTTTGTAAAGCGAAATTATGTTTCGGAGCAAGAGCAGCAAAACCTACAGCAGGAGTTGCAGCAGGAGTTGCAGCAGGAGTTGCAGCAGGAGTTGCAGAATCCTACCTTGTATTCTGAAGTACTTTATATCTTGTTAGATATACC
>JAJPZL010000293.1 GCA_021204375.1 Bacteroides sp. | reverse complement strand
GTTCCTATTCGTATTGTTAACGATCAGTTGTGAAGAAGCAGAATGTCCTGAAATTGATAAAACCGCTGTATGGAGGATTTTTCCGAAACTTTATCTGGAACTGGATAGGGACAGGGTTGTGAACACTGCGGATGAATGGGCCGTAATTTTATCCGGAGCCGGTGAAGATACCTCTGCTGAATTATGGAATATTGATTTTGAGAAGTATACCCTGTTGTTGAGAAAAGGAAATTGTACCGGTAACGTTTATATTAATAGCCATCTTTTTATTCAGAAAGATGACTTTTTTTATCTCTATCAGATCCAAGTCACTCAATATGGAGATCGGCCTGAAGAATTTATATATGGGATGGTGGTAGAGAAGTTACCGGAAGAGGCAATAGTCCGTTTCGAAGTAACAGAATGATCCGAAAGCCGGCTTTGGAAGCAAAGCCGGCTTTCGGATCATTCTGTTTATAACGGTACGTACTCAACAAAAGCCTCTATGGCTTCATAAGAAGCCAGGCTAAGTCTGTTATAGAGATTGGCGGTAGCCCGGTTACGGTCTTCGGCCCGTTGCCAGAAGAGTCGTTCGTCATTGCCCATAAACGGGGCGCTCTCCATTTGCGACTGATGTTTCAGAATGGCATTCCGCTTGCTGCGTAGCTCTTCGGGACTGATGGGTACTGCCATTTCAATGTTCTCAATTTCCCATTCTGCCCAGGCTCCCCGGTACATCCAGATACGGCACTCCTCAAGCCATTCGGCTCCGTTTTGCTTTTCGATGTCGACTGCTGCAAATACAGCATCGGTACAAACCCGGTGGGTACCGTGGGGGTCTGCAAGGTCGCCGGCTACGTAGATTTGATAAGGTTTTACCTCTTTGAGTAATTGCAACACGATTTCCACATCTACTTCGCTGATCGGGTTTTTCTGGATACGGCCTGTTTCATAGAAAGGCATATCCAGGAAGTGTACATGGTTCAGGGGAATGTGGTTGTAGGTAGAAGCGATCCGGGCCTCTCCCCGGCGGATCAATCCTTTGATCGTAAGAATATCCTGTGTATCCAGATCGCCCTCTTTTTTACTGAGAAGGTAGTTTTTTATCTCTGCATATTTTTTATTGATCACTTCATTCTCTCCGTTCTTAAATAGCTGATTAAAACCATTGATAAAGTGGAGGAAGCGGGATACTTCTTCATCGCCCACCGCAATGTTGCCGGAAGTCTGAAAAGCTACATGTACATCGTGTTTCTGATCCACCAGACGACGGAGTGTACCTCCCATGGAGATAACATCATCGTCCGGGTGAGGAGAGAAGACCACCACTCGTTTGGGATAGGGTTTGGCCCGTTCGGGACGATAAGTATCGTCGGCATTGTGTTTACCTCCCGGCCATCCGGTAATGGTATGCTGAAGATCATTGAAGATCTTGATATTTACATTGTAAGCTGAGCCGTAAAGGGCAAGCAGCTCGCTCAGCCCGTTCTCGTTATAATCTTTATTGGTGAGTTTCAGGATGGGTTTATCCAATTTCATGCAAAGCCATACGATTGCGCTCCGTATCAGTTTATTGTCCCATTCGCAGGACGTTACCAACCAGGGATAGTGAATACGGGTAAGATTGGCAGCGGCAGCCAGATTCAGTATTACCCGGGTATTGTTATGCATTTGCAGGTAACTGGCTGGTATCGTATCGCTGACAGGACCTTCCACACTGGCCTTGATCATTTCGGCTTTCTCTTCTCCCCAGGCCAGTAAATAGATCTTTTTAGCTGCCAGCAGGGTGGAAATACCCATGGTAATGGAACTTACCGGGACCTGGTCAGGACTACTAAAAAGTTTGGCCGCCTCTTTACGCGATACATAATATAACAGGATAAGCCGGGTAACAGAATTTATACGTGATCCGGGTTCATTGAAGGCAATATTCCCTACGCGTCCGATGCCGGTAATGGCTATATCAATACCTCCGAAGCTTTCAATACGTTGTTCGTACAGGCGGCAATATTCATAGATAGCATCCTGCGGAATGGTACCGTCAATGGTGAAGATATTTTGCGAATCAATATCTAAATAATCGAGCAGACGCTCCCGCAAAGTCTGGTAGTTGCTGCAAACTGCATCCTTGTGAAGCGAATAATATTCATACTCGTTGAATATAACTACATTGCGGAAACTAAGATCTTCTTCCTGGTGCAGGCGTACTAATTCATCATACAGATTGGACGGAGAATTTCCTCCCGTAAGGGCCAGTACACAGAAACGTCCCGATTTCTGTTTTTCCCGGATCATAGCGGCTATTTCGGCAGCTACTACCGGAGAAGCTTCGTCTACGGATTCATAAATATCCGTATGGATCTTTTCAAAACGGGTAAGTACTGATCTCTCAAATTCATTCTCGGGCCTGTAGTACCTGGGGGAGACCCGGTTGAGAGTGATCTGGGAACTGAGATTTGTCTTCATAAGGTTAATTAATTAAGTTGGTTAAAACTTAGTGGACTGTTTTCTCCGCAAATATACAAAAAACAAACGGCCGGTAGAGAATGTTCGGCTAGGAAACTCTACCGGAAAATTGAATTTTACCCATTTATGGGTATCTCTGAAACCGATTTGTAAAATGGAGATTACAAAGAGAGCGTAAAAGGATCGGCATCCTTCCAGGCCGGGAATTTTTTGCGGAACCCTCTGAGTTCCCGGATATTGAGGGAAAGGGTTTTGATCGCTTCCTGGTTGTTATCAAATGTCAGCAGCGGAGCACCTTTAGCAGAGTAGAGCACCGAACCACCGGTGTATTGCAATCCGTAGCCATCGGTGCCGATCCGGTTCACACCACATACATAAGCCATATTTTCCATAGCCCGTGCCTGCAGAAGTATATCCCATACCTTGCGCCTGGCCTCAGGCCAGTTCGCTACCACCAGTAACAGGTCATACCGGTTATTCAGGTTTCTGCACCATACCGGAAAACGAAGGTCATAACAAACGGTCAGGCAGATATTCCATCCTTTGTAAAATAAGATACACGGACTGTTACCGGCAGAAAAATGGTTCCGTTCGTTACCCATCCGGAAAAGATGTCGTTTATCGTAATAATACTGATCTCCTTCCGGAGTAAGGAAAAAGGCCCGGTTATAATAATAGCCTTTATCTTTTGCTATAAAGCTACCTGTAAGAGCTATTCTGCTCTTCTGTGTAAAGTTTTGCAGCGAGGTGATCGTATCTCCTGCATTACTTTCCGCCAGTTCACTGCTGTTCATACTGAATCCGGTAGAGAACATTTCGGGAAGCACAGCCAGATCTGTCTCTCCGGAAAGAGGAGCAAGACGGGAAAGGATACGTTCTGTGTTGGCCTTTTTATCTTCCCAGATAATATCTGTCTGTACCAGGGATATTCTCATTTATAGTTCTCCGAGTGTAAAGTTTTGGGGAAATTTCCCCTGAAACTGGCTGAAATAAAGTTTAATTTCCCGCATATCCTTTTCTATATCACCCGAAGGAAAGATTGTTTTAGTACCCACTACGGTTTTGGTTGCGAAATCAATACCGAAAAGTTCGATAGGAATCCCTGCTTTCAGGGCCATGTAATAGAAACCTGTTTTCCATTTAGGATTGGCTGAACGGGTACCTTCAGGTGTAACAGCCAGATGAAATGTTTTGCTTTTCTTGGCTGTTTCAGCTATCTGATTTATCATCGAAGTATTGCGGGTTCGGTTTACGGGTATCCCCTCCATAGCACGTAATATGTTTCCTAAAGGAAAAAAGAACCACTCTTTTTTCATCAGGAAACCGCTTTTGCGTCCTAATGCTCCATATACAAGTTTACCGATAAAAAAATCCCAGTTGCTGGTATGGGGAGCTACACATAAAATAGCTTTGTCGTAATCAGGTATGGTCACAACGGTTTTCCATCCCAGCAATTTGTAGTAAATAAAACTGCAGATCGCTTTTTTCATGCGTTATGTGTTAAAACGGAATGGATCAGTTAAGTTTCGCTATTTCGTTAATGATCTCGCCTACTTCATGAGTGAAGTCTTCACGAAGTTTCTTATAGAAGTTTTTTACATTCCCCGGCTCTGGATGGCTGATACGGCTTACATATTCCTGTTGTACTTTCAGGATGCGGCTCATTACCTCCACGGCTTTTTCCTTGTCGGTCTCGGGTACATAGAGGTTCTGAATGAGACAATCGGTGAACAGATCTCCGATGATATAATTGATATCTTTTTTAAGTTGTTTTCTACTTGCCATACTGGTAGATTTTGAAATGAATAACAGCGGTAAAGATAGGGATTTTATTCGGTTTACCAATCCGCTTCTTCAAAATCTTCCCGGTGGTAGAGTGAAAGCTGTTTCCGGAGTTGTGCCAGTTCCTGTTGAAGGACTTCCATACGATCGAGCATATGCCGGATGGCATCTATCCCTTCAATATTAATAGAGATGTCATAGTACATACGGGTATAACGTTCCAGTCTGGGAAGTTGGGAAACCAACAGGTAACGTTCATTATTCCTGTTCAGGATATCGATCAGTCCGCTCTCTTCCAGTAGTTCTAGAAAACCGGGTTCTACATGGGAGTGACGACAATATTCGTTTATAATAATTAATTCGGTCTGCATCTTTGGGAATCTTTTAATTCATATTTTGTAATTCACAGAACAACTCTTTCTGGCGTTCACTAAGCCGGGTCGGTATTTCTACGTTATACGTTACATAGAGGTCGCCGTGCCGGCCCTCTTTTTTGTATACCGGGAAACCTTTTCCTTTAAGTTTAACCCGGGTACCGTTCTGAGTTTCGGGTTTGATCTTTAGTTTTACTTTTCCATCCAGTGTATCGATCACTTTCTCACCACCCAGTACAGCACTGTAAAGATCGATCGGAACAGTGATGTGAAGATCATCTCCCAGCCGTTTGAAGTGAGGATCTTCGGCAATTATAAAAGTAATGTAGAGATCACCTTTCGGGCCTCCGTTCACTCCCTCGCTGCCATATCCGTTGAGCTTGATCACCTGGCCGTCCGCAACACCGGCCGGAATAGTAATGCGTACTTTTTTCCCGTTCACAGTCAGTACCTGTTTGTGGGTAACGGCAGCATCACGCAAAGAGAGATGGAGCTCAGCATTGTAATCCTGTCCGCGGAAGCCTCCGCTACCGGCACTGCTTCGTCCCCGGGCACGCCCGCCGAAAAGGGATTCAAAGAAATCCGAGAATCCGCTGTCTCCTCCGAATCCGGCATCTCCTGAAGAAGATTGCCAATAGGTACCATCGCCAAAGCCGCCTGCACCGAAACTACCTCCGAAGCCTCCGGCCTGTCCCTGGGCGCGCTGTGCCTCAAATTCGTCAGCGTGTTTCCAGTGCTCTCCGTATTCGTCGTACTTTTTCCGTTTCTCCGGATCGCTTATTACTTCGTTGGCTTCGTTGATCTGCTGAAATTTCTCTTTGGCACTCTCATCATTCGGATTGAGGTCAGGGTGATATTTACGGGCCAGTTTTCGATATGCCTTTTTTATATCATTCTGAGATGCACTTTTATCTACTCCAAGAATATTGTAATAATCTATATATGCCATTTGTGCAAGGATTACTGTTTAATAAGCTTACCACAAATAACATTCCAGATTACTCTTTTGATTCCGGTTTAGCTTTTTTACTGTATCAATAAAACCGGCAATATCTTCCGGAGTAGTGTCGAAAGAGGTAACTAAGCGGATTTCATTTTCAGCCTCGTTCCAGAAGTAGAAGAAATACTCTTCCAGAGGCTTATCGATCAGGAAGCGGAGCATCGTCAGAAAAAGCTGATTGCTTCCGGGCTCCTGCGTAAAACGGACAAAGGGGAAAGCCTTCAATTCTGTATGCAGGAGGGTGGCCATCCGGTTGGTATGGCAGGCATTCTCGTACCAGAGATCTTCTGTCAGATAGGCAGAGAACTGACCTACTATAAACCGTGGTTTGTAGGCCAGTGTGGTAATTGCCAGCAGCTCTTCCGGCGTATAGATCGTTCCCAGCTCCGTACATTGGGAAAGGTAAATAGCTCCAGGCTGAGAGTGATGTTGTACACCGGAGTTATTATTGGATGCAAAACTTTTCATATCTTTTATTATCGGTAATT
>JAJPZL010000338.1 GCA_021204375.1 Bacteroides sp. | reverse complement strand
AACTATCAATATATAACAAAATATATTACAAAATTACATTTACAGATTTTCAGACAAAAAGAAAAAGGAATTCATCTGTAAATATAAAAAAGGCCCCGCTTTTGCAGGGCCAATCTTTAACCAGTATAAAATAAACTCTCTTTCTTATACCAATGCACTTCCCATAAGGAAAGTAGCAGCCAACGCTACAATCGCATAAAGTTCAGGAAATACTGCTAAGATCAATGTATTCCCAAACACATTATGTCCCTGACCGATAGCAGCAATACCATTGGCACAAACCTGTCCCTGACGGATAGAAGAGAAAAGCCCTACAAGACCCAATGCAATTCCCGAACCCAGAACAGCAGCCGCCTGTATACCGGTAATTTCCGGAGTCAGAATACCAAAAATAGTCTGGAACATAAAGTAACCGGCAAAACCATACAATCCCTGTGTACCGGGAAGGGCAGTTAATACCAGGAAGTTACCAAAAGCATCCGGAGCCTTTTTCAAAGCTCCTATAGCTGCATTTCCTGCAATAGTTACTCCATACGCACTCCCAATACCTGCCAAACCGATCATTAATGCAATACCGATGTAAGCGATCAATAAATTCATTTCCATAATTCTGTTGTTTTATTGTTTCTATTTTTATTATTTATTTTCTAAAAGGTCTGTATTCTTTTCCGCCGCCGGCATATCCGGCATTCTTAAAAAATTCAACAAAAGTCAAACGCATCGGGTGAACCATCGCTCCCAGCACATTCATAAACATGTTAAGCGCATGCCCCAACACAAAAATAAGTACCATCACAATAGGCCCTGCAATGATATTATCAGGACTCATCCCTACTGCCAGACTATTAAATACACTGGCCAGGATTCCTCCCGAAAGTCCCAGTGCAAAAAGACGTACATAGGAAAGAATATCTCCCAGAAGTCCGGTCGCCATATTATAACTATCCCAGAACCCCAGTCCGATATTAACAAATATATTTTTATCCGGACTATTACACAGGAATATCATCGCACCAGCCACTCCCAGAATGATCCACTGTACTATACTTCCCATAGGCAATACCTCCGGCATTAAGGCAGAAAACCCTAAAGTAACCAGCAAGAGTATCCATCCGATAGTAGCCACAGCATATTTGAAACCAAACTGAATGTACTGATTTACAGCTTTCAATACCATACCAAATAGAATCTGTATAACTCCTAAAATAAGAGAAAACTGGAACAGATCATTATTATCCAGTTCAACAGCATCTTTCAGGCGCTGAATAGGTGCCCAGTTGATATTATACAGGTTGAACCCGAAGAAAGTACCGGTTAAAAGACCACAGAAGAAAGTAGAGATCCCCAGGATCTGTACCAGGGAAAGAACTCCTTTCATACTCTCTCCAATATTTTTAGCAAACAACCGGTAAAGAGTTGCACCCAGGAAAAGAAAAAGTCCATACCCTGAATCTCCTAGACAAAGTCCGAAAAAGACCATAAAGAAAGGAGCAAAGAAGGGCGTCAGGTCCAGTTCACTATACTTGGGTAGCATATAAAGCTTACTGATCGGCTCAAACCAGGCAAAAAAGCCCTTATTACTAAGCTGGATCGGTACATTATCTCCCGGTACCGGATCACTGATCTCATAATAAATTTGATGGTTCTGAAGATAAGTATCCAACTCCTCAGTCCTTTCAGCCGGGATCCATCCCTGCAGTAACATCAATTTATCGCCGGCCGTCTGTTCCGTGTTAAGTACCACTTTTGAGAACTCCATTTCGCTCATAACATCCTGCTGGGCAGCCTTCAAAGAAGGAAGTGCCACAGAAGCAATCTCAGACAACTTTTTATCTACCTCCCCCATAGCCTGGTGAGTATCCTCAATAAGGCTATTTAACTGAGTAAGCGAATAATCCGGTAGACGAATAGGTTCCACATCCAGATCAACAACCTCACCCGGACGGGTGATGGTCACAAAATAGACCCGTGAAGAGATCTTATTAATAATAATAGCATGGTATTTCTCTTCCCATTCTTGATTGTAACTACCCTCCGGAGTAGTATAAAAACCAATAATAAAGCCTTTATCGTGAAGCCTGTTAATATTTTCCGGGTCAAAATCTCCCCAGGCCTGTAAAGCATCCCTCTCTTTACTATATGCCTGGAGCTGTTGTCCCAGGGTACTCTTTTCCGCTGTCAACCGGTCGACCTCTTCCATATATCCCATAGCTTTTACAGGAGATACCTGAGCATCTACAGCAGGCTCAGCACCTAACGAACCAAGAAATCTGATTGTTGAGGTAAACCGGGAAGAGAGACGAATGCTATCCTGAAGTTCAGCACTCTCAGGAGTTCCCTGCTGTCTTTCCGCTACATGTACAACCCCTAGATCACGAATATCCTGAAGAAAATCATGATACTCCTTATGGTACACCAGGAAAGTTACTTTTTTCATCTTGGTAATCATGAGTCAGCCTCCTTTCTTTTCTCTTGTTGCGACTTCAGGATCTTCTGAGAAGATTTAGATAAATTCTCTTCATCCTCCATAAACCGTTTGATCTTACGCAGAGCATCCTGATAACCCGGTATCTGTACTTTCTCAAAAAGATTCACCTTCTGAGTAGTCTTTTTGCGCGCATGTTCAAGCAAATTGAGTTTAGCAAGCGTAAACTCCCTTTCAATAGCAGTCTGTGCAAGCCCTTTGAGCAGATGAATACCATCCGCATACCATTTGGGAGCACTGAACAAACTATAAGGAGCAATATCGAAGTCTACATTTTCCAATATAGGAACCCGAACTCCTGCAATTTTTTTAACGCCCAGATGAACATCTTTCACCTTCATCAGCGACGCATCAAACTCATTCCAAAGTGCGAACATGGCCTCATAAGTCTGTATCTGACTCTCCAGTTCCTCTTCCAGTTTAACAGCATCGGTTTTGCAGCGCTTTACCTCCATACGCAACGCACTCTCCTTATTTTTAATAACAGGAAGCGTACGTACACGTATTTTCAGCTGTTTCTCCAGATTCTGAAGAGAAGTCTTGTTATATTGAAACTTTATCGCCATATATTCATAGTTTAACGGAACCTGTATTTCTTTCCATCATACAGTTCCCGCTGCAATTATGCATCCTTTTTCCAATACTGATCCACCAGTTCCCGCTTGATATTTACCTCCTCCGGACGGAAATATTTACCGAACAGCCCCCAAGCCACATCCAACATTTCAGTAGTATCCAGATTCGCATCAATAGCCAGCAACTGGTTAGAGTAATCTTTGGCAAAAGCCAATGTACGCTCGTCATAATTAGTCAGGTCGAAACCATTTTCCAGCTTCGTTTTGGCATTAGCCGCATCCGCATAGAGACGTACGGCAGCGTTCATTACCTGCGGATGATCCGAACGGGTCTTCTTACCGGTAACCAACTGTTTCAAACGAGACAGTGAGCGGAAGGGGTCTACCACAACCTTACCAATATCACTATCACGACGCAAGAACAACTGTCCCTCAGTAATATAACCCGTATTATCCGGAATAGCATGCGTAATATCACCTCCCGACAAAGTAGTTACCGCAATAATAGTAATGGAACCTCCGGCCGGGAATTGCACCGCCTTTTCATATATCTTTGCCAGGTCAGAATAGAGAGATCCCGGCATAGAATCCTTCGAAGGGATCTGGTCCATACGGTTAGATACGATTGCCAAAGCATCCGCATACGAAGTCATATCCGTAAGAAGTACTAATACCTTCTCGTTATGTTCCACAGCAAAATACTCAGCAGCAGTCAAAGCCATATCAGGAACCAACAGACGCTCTACCGGAGGATTCTCAGTCGTATTCACAAAACTCACAATACGATCCAATACCCCCGCATTCGAGAAAATATTCTTAAAATAAAGATAGTCATCATTGGTCATCCCCATTCCACCCAGAATGATCTTATCAGTTTCAGCACGGAGAGCCACTGTTGCCATTACCTGGTTGAAAGGCTGGTCCGGGTCAGCAAAGAAAGGGATCTTCTGTCCCGTTACCAGTGTATTATTCAGGTCAATACCCGCAATACCCGTTGCAATCAGTTCCGAAGGCTGTTTACGACGTACCGGATTTACAGAAGCTCCCCCTATTTCAACCTCTCTACCTTCAATATCAGGCCCCCCGTCGATCGGGTCACCGAATGCGTTGAAGAAGCGGCCGGCCAGTTGTTCACTTACCTTTAGTGTCGGGGCTTTTCCCAGAAAAGTCACCTCCGCATTAGTAGGAATACCGTTAGTACCCCCAAATACCTGCAAAGTAACCTCATCACCGGCAATTTTAACCACCTGTGCCAGATCTCCATTCACAAGTGCCAACTCATCATACCCCACTCCCGTAGCTTTGAGCGAACAGGTAGCTTTAGTGATCTGAGTAATCTTAGTATATATCTTTTGAAATGCTTTTGTTGCCATATCTTATATCTTTAACCGATTTTCTTTTCATCAATGAGTTCATTGAGATGCTTAATGAAATCGTAATACTTTTCCGATTTATATTCAGAATAGTTCATCTGCTTACAAATATTGATCATCGTTTTAAAATAATCCATTACCTCATTGAAGTTATTAAACGAGAACTCCGTCCGGCATATACCTATTACCAGATCCACAATGGCTTCCTGACGTTCCATAGGAGTTACAGCATCAATATCATCAAACGCATCCTGCTGCAGGATCACAAAATCGATCAATTCAGATTTCCAGAATACCACATGATACTCCACCGGTACCCCGTCATCCCCCAGAATATTGATCTGCTCAGCAATCTCCTTACCACGCTGCAAGCGAGTCTTAATTTCATTCACCTTACCCGTCCACTCCGGATTGATCTGCCCGGCAATATAATTCTCAAACTCCGGATATTCTAAATATTTCGAATAAGAATCAATTGGATTCACCGCCGGATAACGTTTTTTATCCGCACGATCCTGTTCCAGCGCATAAAAACAACGGGCTACCTTCTGTGTATTTTCAGTAACCGGTTCTTTCAGGTTACCTCCCGCAGGTGATACAGTTCCGATAAAAGTAATAGAACCAGTCTGTCCGTTATTCAGGATCACATATCCCGCACGACCATAAAAGTTCGAAATAATAGAAGAAAGATCTATCGGGAACGCATCCGGTCCCGGCAACTCTTCCATACGGTTAGACATCTCACGAAGAGCCTGCGCCCAACGGGAAGTAGAATCAGCCATTAAAAGCACCTTCAATCCCATAGCACGGTAATACTCTGCGATCGTCATAGCTGTATATACAGAAGCCTCACGAGCCGCTACAGGCATATTCGATGTATTGGCTATAATAATAGTACGCTCAATCAGGTTACGTCCCGTATGCGGGTCAATCAGGTGAGGGAATTCTGCAAAGATCTCCACAACCTCATTAGCACGCTCCCCACAGGCAGCCATAATTACAATATCCGCTTCCGCCTGTTTGGAGATCGCATGCTGAAGTACCGTCTTTCCGGTTCCGAAAGGACCCGGAATAAAACCTGTCCCTCCCTCTACGATCGGGTTAACCGTATCAATCACACGAACACCCGTTTCCAGCAATTTAAAAGGTCTCGGCTTCTCCTTATAGTTAAGCATCGCCTTTTTTACCGGCCATTTCTGTATCATATTTACCGGCACCTCATCTCCGGACTCACCGGTCAGGACCGCTACCGTATCATAAATAGTGTAATCACCCTCTTTTACAACAGATTTTACCGTATAAGTACCCTTCAGTGTAAAAGGAGCCATAATTTTCAAAGGCTGAAAGTTTTCATCCACCTGTCCCAGCCAGGCAGAAGCCTCCAATTTGTCACCCACATTAACCAACGGCACAAAATGCCACTTTTTCTGCTCATCCAAGGGGAAAGTATACTCACCACGTTTCAGGAAAACCCCCTCCATCTTATCCAGGTCATTCTGCAGACCATCATAATTACGGGAAAGCATCCCCGGTCCCAACGTCATCTCAAGCATATGGCCGGTAAACTCAGCCCCAGCTCCTACTTTCAATCCACGGGTACTTTCAAACACCTGCACATACACAAATTGTCCTACCACTTTAATGACCTCTGCCATCAATCTGTCACCTCCCGCAGAGATATAACAA
>JAJPZL010000009.1 GCA_021204375.1 Bacteroides sp. | reverse complement strand
TATTATTTCTGAATCAACAGAGGTACGTTCATCATTCTCTCTTTTGAACTTATTTATTATCGCATAGGTCTCTATTTTTAAAGCACTTCTTTGATATGTTTAATATTAGAGTTCACAGTATCTATTACCTCTTTTGCCCTTCCGTGTAAAAGTAATTTTGCCATAGATTCTGCAAAACCTGTCATCTAGCTCCATTCTATTTTTGGGGGCATAGCCAGTGCGTTAGGATCTGTCATAATATTAACCAATGCGGGTCCCTCGCTCTGAAATACTTCTTCTATCGCTCTCTTTACTTTGCTACCCCGATTTACACTCCATACTTCCATTCCCATCGCTTTGGCAACTTTTGCAAAATCAGGATTCATCATATCCGTTTGCCAATCGGGTAAGCCGGCAACTTCCATTTCAAGTTTAACCATTCCCAATAAACGATTGTTGAAGACTATTAATTTGATGGGCAGTTTATATTGTACAATGGTTTGTAAATCGCCCAATGACATGGAAATTACCCCGTCTCCACATAAAGCGATTACTTGCTGTCCGGGACATGCCAAAGCTGCCCCTATTGCCTGGGGGGGAGCGCGTTTGCCATGGAACCGTGATTGAAAGAACCCAACATTTTACGTTTTCCGGTTGCTTCCAGATAACGGGCTCCCCATACGCAGGTCATTCCGGTGTCTACGGTAAAAATAGCATCAGAAGTTGCTGACTCGTTTATTTGCGCCATGACGTATTCGGGATGAACTTTATTTTTACCGCTATGAGCTTTTATATATGCTTTCAAATTCTTTTTGGTATCTTCATACCGTTTTAGCTGATGCGTTAAAAACGAATCGTCCGTTTTTCTTTTCAAAAGAGGAATAAGGGCTTGTAAAGTAGTTTTTATGTCTCCACAGATTCCCATTTCCAATTTGGCTCTTCTTCCCAGTCGTTCGGCATTCAGGTCGACTTGTACAATTTTATTTTTGTCGGGTAAGAAATTTTCATAAGGAAAATCGGTTCCCAGCATTAACAAAACATCTGCTTCGTGCATACTATAATATCCCGATGGCATTCCCAGAAGTCCGTTCATTCCCACTTCGTTAGGATTATCATATTGAATTTCCATCTTGCTTTTAAAGGTATAGGCCACAGGAGCTTTTAAAATGGAAGAGAGTTCAACCATTTCCGCATGGGCATCTTTGCATCCTATCCCACAGAATAGGATAACCTTTCCGGCTTCATTTAATAGATTGGCCAGTTTAAGGAGTTCTTCTTCCGGCGGATACACCTTTGAATCGCATACCATAGGTAATGAATCCTGTGCTGATAAGGAGACAAATAATTTCCTTATCTATACGTTTTCCTGTACTTGTTTTCCGGGAAAAAATCTATAACTTAGTAACATTTCAGAAAGAAGAAAGTTTTTTATGTAGCAGTTTAACATTTCCAGGGGTTAAACTTTTCCACAAGTTTTGTTTGTATATATGAATGCCCGAAAAATTCCATTGAGAATTAACATTATAATCCCATTTAATTCTTTTATCCTTGATTTTTTTGTGCTTACTTTGCATCAAAAGACACGGATACATACATATACTATGACTTCTACTCCTCAATTATTGATTTATAAAGCTTCTGCCGGTTCAGGAAAAACCTTTACGCTGGCAGTAGAATATATAAAGCTATTGATAAAGCATCCGAAGAATTATCGCAACATTCTGGCAGTAACTTTCACCAATAAAGCTACTACGGAAATGAAAGAGCGTATTCTGGGGCAATTACACGGCATTTCCATAGGTGATGGTGCTTCAGAGCCGTATTTACGGAATATATGCGAGGGGCTTCAAATGGGAGAAGAACAAGTAAAGGAGGCAGCAAAAAAAGCCTTGCAGTATATTATCCATGATTATTCCTGGTTTCGGGTGGAAACGATAGACTCTTTTTTCCAGTCGGTCATCCGCAATTTAGCCCGTGAACTGGAGTTGAACAGCAGCTTGAATCTCGAATTGAACAATACGGAAGTATTGAGCGACGCGGTTGATTCAATGATTGAAAAACTCGACCGTAATTCTCCGGTACTCAGATGGTTATTGGATTACATTGAAGACCGGATACAAAATAATAAACGTTGGAATGTATCGGGAGAAATAAAAAATTTCGGGCGCACTATTTTTGACGAAACTTATATTGAAAAAGGAAAAGAACTCCGTGAAAAACTCAAAGATAAAGATTACATTGCGCATTACCGTAAAGAATTAAAGACACTGGAAAAAGTTGCTCTGGAAGAGATGAAGGAACTAACCAGTCAATTTCATGAGAAGCTGGCTGCTCAGAATCTTTGTTTTCTGGATTTGAAGAATGGCGCAAGAGGAATTGGTAACTATTTTAAAAAGCTGGAAGAGGGAAACCTTACGGATAGCATCCGTAACCAGACTGTAGAGAAATGTTTGTGCAATGAAGAAGAGTGGTGTACCAAAACGTCAAAAGATAAAGATACGATTCTATCATTGGCTTCTTCGGAATTAATGCCACTTTTAAAGAAGTGTGAGGAACTCCGCAAAATCAATAACCGCATTGTAAACTCTTGTCGTCTGTCGCTCCGGCATGTAAATAACATACGGTTGTTAGTAAATATTGATGAAGAGGTAAGAAAATTGAATGACGACAATAATCGTTTCTTACTTTCCGATACCAACGCGCTTTTACATGAATTGGTGCGGGATGGAGATTCTTCTTTTGTATTTGAAAAAATAGGCGCTTCTATCCGCAACATTATGATTGATGAATTTCAGGATACTTCACAATTACAGTGGGAAAATTTAAAACTGCTTTTGCTGGAAGGGCTTTCACAGGGACAGGACAGCTTGATTGTGGGAGATGTGAAACAATCCATTTACCGCTGGCATAATGGTAACTGGAAAATCTTAAATGAATTGAATGACCGCATAGAAGCTTTTCCGGTCCGGGTAAAAACATTGAATACCAACCGGCGGAGTGAAGCTGCTATCATCGCGTTTAATAATGAAATCTTTACCGCAGCCTGTAACTATCTTAACGATATTTATTGTAAAGAACTCGGTAAAGAGTGTGAAGAGTTAAAAAAGGCCTATAGCGATGTTTGTCAGGAGTGTACGAAAGAAGAAAAAAGAGGATATGTGAAACTGTCTTTTCTAAAAGACGATAAAGAACATGATTATCAGGATAATACGTTGGATGCTTTGGCCTATGAGGTGGAGCAGTTGGTAGAAAAGGGGGTTAAACAGTCGGATATTACCATTCTGGTGCGCAAGAATAGAAGTATTCCCAAAATAGCCGGGTTTTTTGAAAAAAACCTTCCTTATAAGATAGTATCCGATGAAGCGTTTCGTCTGGACGCGTCGGTTTCAGTTTGTATGTTAGTAGATGGATTACGCTGTTTATCTAATCCGCAAGATCGGATCGCACATGCGCAAGTGGCGTATAATTATCAGAAAAATGTTCTTCTGAATGATTTGGATTTGAATAGACTTTTGATGGAAGAAATACACTCCTTTTTACCCGAAGGATTTAAGAATAATATGCACACGCTTCGTTTCTTGCCGCTTTACGAACTTGTAGAAAGATTATATTGTGAACTTGAATTACAGAAAATAAAAGACCAGGATAACTATTTACTTACTTTTTTTGATAGTGTGCTGGAATATCTGCAAAATAATTCTCCTGCTATTGATTCGTTTATTTCCCATTGGGAGGAAAAATTGTGTGCCAGAACAATTCCTGCCGGTAAGATAGAGGGTATCCGCATTATGTCTATTCACAAATCCAAAGGCCTTGAATTCCATACGGTGTTGATTCCTTATTGTGACTGGAAACTGGAAAATGAAACCCTGAATCATATGGTATGGTGTATACCTAAAGAAGCTCCTTTCAATGGCCTGGATATGGTTCCGGTAAACTATTGTTCTACAATGGCTCAGTCCATTTATCAGGAAGATTTTCTGGAAGAACGCCTGCAACTCTGGGTAGATAATCTGAACCTAGTGTATGTGGCATTTACACGGGCGGTTAAAAATCTCATTATATGGGGTAAGGAGGGACAAAAAGGTACTGTTTCTGAACTGCTTTATCATTCTGTTTCTGCTATGCTGGCAGCCTCTGGTGAAGAATTAAGTGAAGAGGGTGTATACGAAACAGGGGAAATAGAACGTTCCATAGAGAAGAAAGAAGAGAAGAAGACTGCCAACAAGTTTTTAGCTCCTTCAATCAGACAACTTGTGCAGATGAACTCTTTTACCCACCGGGTAAAGTTCCGGCAGACATTACGTTCTTCACAATTTGTGTATGGAGAGGAAGAGGTGGATAGTAAAAGCGAAAGATATATTAAGCAGGGACGACTTCTGCATGCGCTCTTTTCGGGGATTAAAACAACGCATGATATTGAAAAAGCAATTAACCGCCTGGTGTTTGACGGATTGGTAGAGTCTTACAAACAGGAAGAGCAACTCCGGAAAATTGCGAATTTTGCACTATCCCATCCTCGTGTTGCCAAATGGTATTCGGGAGAGTATAAGCTTTATAATGAATGTGTTATACTTTATCGGGACAAAAATGAGTTGCAGACACGCCGTCCGGACAGGGTAATGGTGAAAGATAATGAAATTGTGGTGGTGGATTTTAAGTTTGGTAAAAGACAACCCGACCATGTGAACCAGATAAGCGAATATATGAACTTGTTGTTGCGCATGGGACATCCTGACGTAAAAGGATATATTTGGTATGTATTTGAGAATAAATTACAGCAAGTTACAGCAAGCGGTTTATAAAAACAACGGCAAAACAATATGGAGAATTCTTTTTTAAAGTTAGTATCGCACGATCTATACTGTAAGTATGGAACAGACCTTTCGCATATTGCGGTAGTATTTCCTAACAAACGTGCCAGCTTGTTTTTTAATGAATATCTTTCTTATGAATCCGATTTGCCGGTATGGTCGCCTGCTTATTATACCATCAATGATCTGGTAGAAGAAATTTCTCCGTTGGAAGCCGGAGACCCCATTAAACTGGTTTGCGAACTCTATAAAGTTTTTATGGAAGAAACCAATAGTGAAGAGTCTCTGGATGAATTTTATTTTTGGGGCGAACTTCTCATCCGTGATTTTGATGATTTGGATAAAAACCTGGTAGAAGCAGATAAACTTTTTCTTAATCTTCAGAACCTGAAAGAACTTTCTACGGATTACTCGTTTTTAGATCCGGATCAGGAAAAAGCCATTCAGCAGTTTTTTCAGAATTTTTCCGTAGAACGGCGCACTACTTTAAAAGAGCGTTTTTTGTCATTATGGGAGAAGCTTGGCGATATTTATCAAAAATACAAAGAGCGACTGGATAAACAGAACATTGCTTATGAGGGAATGTTGTATCGTACTGCGATAGAAGAATTGGATGTATCGGAATTACCCTATGAAACATATGTATTTGTAGGATTTAATGTGCTGAACAAAGTAAAGAATCTTCTTTTCCGGAAATTAAAAGATGCGAAAATGGCGCTTTTTTACTGGGATTATGATAACTTTTATATGGATAAAGAGCATCATGAAGCCTCTGAATTTATCCGTAGGAATTTATTGGAGTTTCCCTCTACCCTACCTAAAAAAGCTTTCAGCTTTTTAGAGAAAAAGAAAAAAGTGACTTATGTGTCCGCTTCCACAGAAAATGCACAGGCCAGATATCTTTCCCAATGGATTAAAGAACACCTGACGGAAAAAGAAGAGGAAACGGGAGTGGTTTTATGCAATGAAAACTTATTGTTGCCTGTATTGCATACCATACCCGAGCAGGTGAAAAATTTAAATATAACAATAGGGTTTCCACTTGTTCAAACGCCTGTACATAGTTTTATCAATGCTTTACTGGACTTGCAGATTACGGGATACCGACCGGATAGCGGCCGTTTTATTTATAAATATGTATCCAGTGTGTTGAAACATGCGTATACCCGGCAGTTCTCTACAGAAACAGAACTACTGGAACAGCATCTTACTTCGAATAATCGCTTTTACCCTTATCCGACGGAATTGAAAAAAGATGAGTTTCTGGGTCGAATTTTTACCCCTCAGTCCGGAAATCTGCAGATTTGTGATTACCTGATTGATATTTTGCAACTGGTGGCAGGATATTATCGGGAGACGGGTGATAAAGA